>CAZPAT010000103.1:0-5204 GCA_964584485.1 uncultured Bifidobacterium sp. | reverse complement strand
CGTGGTTCGTGCTGACCCACCTGCTGGGCTTCGACAACGTGCGCAACTACGACGGCTCGTGGGTGGAGTGGGGCAATGCCGTGCGCGTGCCCATCGAGAAGTGAGGGACGCCCTCCACGAGATCGTCGAGGAGTTCGCGGATACGCCGAAGGAGCTCCGGCTGCCGCTGCTGCTGGACTTCGCCAACGCGCTGCCCGCCTTGCCGGAACGCCTCGAAGACGACCGTGACTCCATGGAGCCCGTGGAGGAATGCCAGGCACCGCTGTTCCTCGCGGTTGAGGTTCAGCCCGACGAGGTGCGCCTGTTCTTCGACGCGCCGCCGGAGGCCCCGACGTCGCGTGGTTTCGCATCCGTGCTGCATCAGGGCCTGGATGGCGCAACGCCCGAGGAGGTGCTCGCCACCCCCAACGACTTCTACCTGTCGATGGGTCTTGACGAGCTGGTGACGCCGCTGCGCATGCGCGGGATGGCCGGCATGCTGGCCAGGGTCAAGCGGCGCGTGGCCGAGGGGATGCCCGCCGCCTCCTAGGGGGCGACCCGCAGGCGGCCACCGCGCACCACCTGCACAGTGGCCGGGTACACGGCCTCACGCACACCGGGCCGGAACCGCATGGTCCCGACCACCGAGGGCACCGACCGCAGCCTCCTCAACCCCGACAGGACCCGCTCGGGGGTGCCACCGCGACCTGCGGTGGCCGCGGCCTCCAGCAACTGGACGCCCGCGTAGCCCTGCGCAGCGAAGGCGTCAGGGGTACTGCGGTACTTCGCGCGATATGCGCGCACGAACGCGCGGCTCCGGGCATCCCGCCGGCCGGGGTTCCACGAGGCGCTCACGATCATTCCGTCGGTGGCGGTGCCCGTGGCGCCCAGAACGTCGGGCGTGTTGTACCCGTTGCCGCCGACCTTCACGCCCGCGTAGCCCTGGGCGGCGACCACCAGGTTGACCGCGTCGCGACTTCGCGCGGCGAAGAAGACCGCCTGCGGCCCGCCGGCCAGAGCGCGGGCGATCACCGACGCCGACTCGGATGAACCGGTGGGCATGGTGATGTCGGCGACAAGGCGGATGCCCTGTGCGTCGGCGGCCGAGCGGAAGGCGCGTGCGGCGCCCTCGGAGTACGCGTCGCCGGTGACCGAGACCAACGAGGCGGTGATCACCCCCCGCTCCTTGCCGGCGTACGCCACCGACGCGGGGATGAGCCGGTCCTCGGACAGGGTCACGCGCCAGAACGTGGGCCCCGCGGTCGCGAGGTCGAGGGTGGTATTCGTGACCCCCAGCACCGGGATTCCCGCGGCGCCGGCGATCGGATCGGCGGCCCCCGCCACGCCCGACAGGGTGGGACCGAGCACGGCCGCCACGCGCGCGCCGGTGAAGGCGATCATCTGGTTCGTGCCCATGCGGTCCGACGACTGATCGTCTGCGAGGGTCAGTCGCACGCGCACGCGCCCGGGCCGGGAATGCGTCGCCGCAAGTGATGCACCGCGCGCCTGTGAGATGCCGTACGGGCTCGCCGATCCCGTGAGCGATGCCAGCGAGCCACCGGTGGCGACGATGCAGGGGGGCGTACCGCATGGAGCGGCGCTGGCGGCAGCGGGAAGCGTGGCGACGACGGCGATGGAGCCGACGAGGGCACGCTGCAGACGGGCGGTCATGGCATCTCCTGATGCGGGGGACGGGCTGCGGGAACTTAGCGACGCCATGGCTAGGCTGCACGGGTGAAACCTCGCTGGGAAGCCCTGGCGGCCATCGCAATCGGGGGCGCCGCGGGCGCCCTGCTCCGGGCCGGCGTCAGCGGCGCCGGGGCCATCGCCACCCTCGGAGTGAACGTCGCCGGCACCGTCGTGCTCGCCACCGTCGCGGCGCTCATCGCATGGCGGCCGCACCTTCCGCACTGGTTCCACCCGCTCGCCGCCGTCGGCTTCTGCGGCTCGATCACCACGTTCTCCACCATGCAGGTGGAGGCGGTGGTGATGATGCAGGACGGCCGGTCCGCTGCGGCCGTGGCCTACCTTCTGGCCAGCGTGGCGCTGGGCCTGATGGCCGTGCTCGTCACCCGCCGCGTGCTGGGGCGCGTGCTCGCATGAGCGCGCTCGCGTGGATACTGGTGGGGCCCGCGGGCGCCCTGGGCGCCCTGGCGCGCTACGGCACCGGTCGCATGCTGATGGCGCTGACCGGCCACGGTGCCCCGTGGGGGGTGCTGGCCGTGAACCTCATCGGGGCGTTTGCCCTCGGCGTGGCGACGGGCCTCGCCCCGGGGAACCACCTTCTGCTGGTGGCCGGAACGGGATTCCTCGGTGCCTACACCACGTTCTCCACCTGGATGATCGAGACCGAGGCGCTGGGCGAGCGCCGGCGGGGGGTGGCCGCGGTGCTGAACGTGGCGGGCCCGTTGCTCGCAGGCCTTGCACTGGCGGCCGCCGGCATCGCCGCCGGCGCCGCGCTGGGGTAGCGCTACCCGGCCGAGTTGATGACCAGGATGAGCACCGTGACGGCGATCGCCACGCACACGATCGCGGTGATCGCTGCGGTGAGGAACTTCGGCATCGGCGGTACGGGCGGCAGGTCGGCCATGACATCTCTTTCGGGTGATTCAGGAGTACCCGGGATTCCACCAGACAGGACCCCACGGTAAAGCCCCGGAGCCACCGGCCAATGCGCTTCGTGGACGGACGTCACGCCCGTACAGGGACACCGGGCGGCGGGAAAGTACCCCCAGCGGGATTCGAACCCGCGCTACCGCCGTGAAAGGGCGGCGTCCTGGACCGCTAGACGATGGGGGCCAGGAGGCGAGAGGCTACCGGCCCCGCCCTGTTCAGGCAGCCTGGATGCCGCTGTCGTGCATCGGGACGTCCATCGGCGGGCTGCACACCGGGCACGGCGCCCAGTGCGACGCCAGGTAGCGCCATGGGCCGTGGATGGTGTCCCTCACGCCGGGGTCCCCACGGTGGGGCGCCTCGGGGCAGTCCAGGCGGTGGTACGGGCCAAAGCCGCCCTTGCTGTAGTGCGCCACCACTCCCTCGGTGGCGCGACGGTCGCGCGTTTCGCGCATCGCCTTCATATGCGTCCCTCCTCGTGAGGAACCGGGCCCATGCCCGTCATCGGATTCTTCGTCGTTGATTTCGAGGATACCACCGCCTGCCCATTCGCCACGGTCCCGCCGTTCCCTCGCAGTGACGTTCGGCTACGACGGGGAGGCGGCCACGACGAGCGCGTGCAGGCGATCGTGGGTGGCGCGGAGCCCCTGCGCCATGCCGCCCGCCAACTGCTGATCGCGACCCTCGGCACTGGGATGGGTGATCTCCACCCACAGGCGCGTGGACCCATCGCCGAGATCCTCCAGCACCAGCGCCTCCACTGTCGCGGCATCCGGGAACGGATCGAAGACGAAGGTCTGGACGATCCGGTGCGGCGCATCGACCTCGAGGTACTCCCCACCGAAGCCGAAGATGGTGTCGTGGGCATGCATCTCAAAGCGCCACCGGCCCCCGGGGCGCACGTCCATCTCCACCACCGTGGGCGCATGGTGGGCAGGACCCCACCACTCGGGGATGAGCGCCGGATCGGTCAGCACGCCCCACACCGTCTCCGGCGGCCCGGGGAACACCCGCTCCACCGTGATGCCGCGCTCCCCCACTGGTGAAACCGTTGTGCTCACGCGTCGGATGGTAGGCGCCACCCCCGGTAGCGTGTGCGCGTGTTCACCGCACCCGACCTCCCGCGCAGATTCACCGCGGAGTTCATCGGCACGTTCCTGCTGGTGGCCGGTGGGTGCGCGGCGGCGGCCGTGGACTTCCGCACCGGTGGTGGCCTGGGCGGCCATGTCGGCGTGGCCATCGCATGGGGCCTCATCGTGGCCATGGTCATCTTCGCGATCGGACACCTGTCCGGGGCGCACATCAACCCGGCCGTGACCCTGGCATTCGCGTCGGGGCGCCACTTCCCCGTGCGCGAGGTGCTGCCCTACTGGGTGGCACAGGTGGCCGGCGCCATCGCGGGGGCGCTCGTGATCGCCGGGATGTTCGGGACCGCCAGTGGCCTCTCGCGCACCCAGCCCGTGGAGGTGGGCGATCTCGGGGCCGTCGGCGTGGAGGTGGCGATCACGGCCGTGCTGATGCTGGTGGTGATGGCCGTTGCCACCGACACCCGGGCGCAGGGCGCCCTGGCCGCCGTGGCGATCGGCGTGACGGTTGCCGTGATCGGCCTGGTGATGGGGCTCGTGGAGGGCGCCTCGATGAACCCGGCGCGCTCCATCGGTCCGGCGGTCGCAACAGGTGACTTCACCGCCCTCTGGGTGTACCTGCTCGGTCCCATCCTGGGGGCCCTCGTGGGCGTTGGCGTCTATGCCTACCTGCGCGGACGCCCCCACCCCGAGGGCGCGCAGCCCGACGCGGAGGCCGGTGAGGAGCTTCCCTAGCCGTTCGCACCCACTCCCGACCGGGGGCGATCTATCGTGGGGGCATGGAGATGCAGGGGGCACGGGCACTGGTGATCGGCGCGACCGGCGGTTTCGGATCGGAGATCACGCGATCGCTTGCCGCCCGGGGTGCCACGGTGGCCGTGCATGGACG
This sequence comes from uncultured Bifidobacterium sp., assembly GCA_964584485.1. Lineage (GTDB taxonomy): Bacteria > Actinomycetota > Thermoleophilia > Miltoncostaeales > Miltoncostaeaceae > SYFI01. The sequence goes on along the minus strand of CAZPAT010000103.1, from coordinate 638 downwards.
CGACGCCGAGCGGCGGGGGGCCCTGGCACAGGAGGTCAGCGCGGCCGAGGTTGATGGCGACCTCACCGCGCCCGGCGGTCCCGACGCCGTGGTGGACGACGCCGCGCGCGCCCTGGGCGGACTGGACATCGTGGTGATGAGCGCCGGTGGCGTGGCCTTCGGCCCGGTGGCCGACCTCGATGAGCAGGTGCTCCGGCAGGTCGTGGAGATCGATCTGATCGCGCCGATCCTCGTGGCGCGCGCGGCCACCCGCCACCTGGGAAAGGACGGCGTGATCACGCAGGTCTCCGCCGTGGTCGCGACTCAGCCGATGGCCGGCCTGGCCGCCTACTCGGCCGCGAAGGCGGGGCTCACCGCCTTCGATACGGCCTTCCGCCGGGAGATGCGCCGGGCCGGAGTGCGCGTACTCGATGCCCGCCCACCCCATATGGAGACCGGGCTGGCCACACGGCCCATCGCCGGCACGCCGCCGGGCCTGGCGGAGGGCCGCGACCCGCGCGAGGTGGCCGATGAGCTGGTCGCAGCCATCGCCGGGCAGGGCGACATGCCGGACTGGATCTCCTGACCCCGCTCGCGCCCGACGCGGGCGCGGCGCCCTGCTACTGTCCCCCGGCCCGTTGGGGCGGTTAGCTCAGTTG
>CAZPAT010000102.1:0-5231 GCA_964584485.1 uncultured Bifidobacterium sp. | reverse complement strand
GTCGTGGTGTCGGGCACGGGCGTGCCCCGCGTGGCGATCGTGCGTGCGGCGAGGGCCGGATGAGCGCTCCCCGCGATGAGCCGCGCGCGCCCGGCGCGATGGAGGCGCTGCCGGGCGACGCCATGGTGCTGCGCGCCGCGGAGGAGTCCCTTGCGGGGCGCCGCTCGGGGCCGCGCGGGCTCACCCCGTTCCTCGGGCCCGCCTTCATCGCGGCGGTCGCCTACGTGGATCCGGGGAACTTCGCCACGAACATGGCCGCCGGCGCGGAGTACGGCTTCCTCCTCGTCTGGGTCGTCGTGGCCGCCGTGCTCATGTCGATGGTGATCCAGTCGCTCTCGGCGAAGCTCGGCATCGCATCCGGGATGAACCTGGCCGAGGCCTGCCGCGATCGCTACCGCACGCCCGTCGTCCGGGGGCTGTGGGTTCAGGCGGAACTGGTGGCGATGGCCACCGACGTCGCCGAGTTCGTGGGGGCCGCACTCGGCCTCTACCTGCTGTTCGGGATACCGCTCCTGCCGGCGGCGGCGATCACGGCCGTGGCCTCGTATGCCATCCTCGCCATGCAGGCACGCGGGTTCCGCCGCCTCGAGGCCGTGATCGCCGGCTTCGTGGGGTCATCGTGGTCGCCTTCGCGGTGCAGGTGTTCCTCGCCAAGCCTGACCCCGCCGCCGTTGCGGGCGGGCTCGTGCCCGGGTTCGACGGCACAGGCAGCCTCCTGCTCGCCGTCGGAATCCTCGGGGCCACCGTGATGCCCCACGTCATCTACCTCCACTCGGCCCTCACCCAGCGGCGCGTGCCCGCGGCCGACCCCGCAGCCCGCCGCAAGCTCTTCCGCTTCGAGGTGGTGGACGTGGTGATCGCCATGACCATCGCCGGGCTCGTGAACCTGTCGATGCTGGTCATCGCCGCGACGGTGTTCAACGGGGCCGGCCTCACCGACATCGGCGACGACCTCACTCGGGTATACGAGGGGCTCGGATCAGTGGTGGGCGGCCACGCGGACGTGCTGTTCGGCGTCGCCCTTCTGGCGTCGGGCCTGTCGTCGTCCAGCATCGGGACGCTCGCCGGGCAGGTGGTCATGGAGGGCTTCCTGCGACGGCGCATCCCGGTCTGGCTGCGCCGCACCATCACCATGGCGCCGGCCTTCGTGGTGCTGGCACTGGGAATCGACCCGGTGGTGGCGCTGGTGATCTCGCAGGTCATCCTGTCGTTCGGGATCCCGTTCGCACTCGTTCCGCTTCTGCAGGTGACCGCGGACCGACGGCTGATGGGCGGGTTGGTGAACCGCCGCGTGACCACGATCGTGGGCGTCGCCATCGCCGTCGTGGTGATCGCCCTGAACACGGTGCTGCTCGCCCTCCTGTTCGGCGGCGCGTGATGCGGCTTTCGGTCGCCCTCGTGGTCGTCGCGATCCTCGCGGCTGCCACGGCTGCCTTCGCGGCGCCGGTGATCACGCCGGCCGACGGCGCGCGCCTGGATGGCCCCCCGCCGGCGGTGCGGGTCGTCCTTCCGGCGCCGCTGGAGCCGGTACTCGCCCGCGCGGAGGTGGCGGGGCCGGCGGGCGTGGCACCGGCGACGGTCCGGGTGGCGCCGGAGGATCCGCAGGCCATGCTGATCGCGGTCCCTGCCGATGGCGATGGCGGCTATCGGGTGGCCTGGTGGGGGCAGACCATCGACGGGCACCCCGTTGCCGGCACGACCGCCTTCACGGCTGGGCAGGGCGGGCCTGCCGCGGCACCCATTGGCCCGTCGGGCCGCGATGGCACGGCGCCGTTGGCGATCGCCGCGCGCTTCCTGGTGCTCGTGGGGGTGCTTGGCACCGCGGGGCTGGCGCTCGGCCGATGGCTCGTGCTGTCGCCGCCATGGCGCGCGGGCGGGATCGCCCCTCCGGGGGAGGGGGACCCTGACGCCGTGCGCACGGCGTCAGCCGCTGCCGCACCCGCTGCCATCGCGCGGTGGTGGAGGGCGTGGTGGTTCCTGCTGGCGGCATGGATGGTCGGGCTCGCGGTGGCCCTGCCGGTGCAGTCGGCGGCCGTCGGTGGCCAGTGGGGCGCGTTGCTCGGTGACTCCCGCTGGGGCACCGCCTGGATCGCGCTCGTCGCCCTCGGTCTCGCGGTGGCAGTGGCGGGCGTGGCAGCACGCCGCGGTGATGTGGTTCCGGCCGCCCCGGTGTCGCGCGCCCTCGCGCTCGGCCTGCCGGGCATCGCCGGAGCCGCCGTCCTTTCGTGGTCAGGGCATGCCGCGAGCGGACCCGACGCCGGGTTGGGTATCGCCCTCGACGCCGTGCACGGGTGGGCCACGGCCATCTGGCTGGGCGGTCTGGTGATGCTGCTGACCCTCGTGGCGCCGCTGCTGTCCGCGCTCGGCCCGGTGGATCGCGTGCGCATGGGCGCCGGCATCGTCGTGCGCTTCTCCGCCGTGGCGATCACCGCCGTGGTGCTGATCGTCGTGACGGGCGTCTACCGCGCCCTGGCAGAGGTCCCCAGCCTTTCGGACCTGTGGGCCACGGCGTACGGGGTGACCCTGCTGGCGAAGCTCGCCGTGTTCGCGCTGATGCTGGCCCTGGCCGCGTGGAACCGGATGGTGCTCCACCCCCGGCTCGAGCGTGCCGCGCTCGGGTCGACGTCCCCCGGGGCGCGCAACGGCCTGGCCGCGCTCGCCGCCAGCATCCGCGCCGAGATCGCCCTCGGGGCGGTGGTGATGGCGTTGGTCGCCGTGCTGGTGGGGCTGATGCCCCCGGGCTAGCGGGCATCATGCGCGCCATGCCGTCCGCCGGCTCCTCACGCGTGTTCGACGTGGATGACGTGGTCTCCGCGCTCGAGCGCGTCATCTCCGAGCACACACGCACCGTCCGGATCCGCGGAGAAGTCGTCAACCTCCGCAGCGGCCGCGACGGGCGGGTGCATTGGTTCCGGCTGGAGGACCCGCGCGAGGGCCACGACGCCCGGCTGGACTGCATGGCCTTTGCCACCGACGTCGCAGACGGGTGCGTGCTGGCCGACGGCCGGGTCGTGGAGGCGGTCGCCCGCCCCGAGTTCTCACGGCGTGACGGTCGCTTGCAGATCCGCCTGCACCGGATACAGCCGGCCGGGGAGGGCGAGCTCATCGCGATGCTGGACGAACGCCGGCGACGGCTGGCCGCGGAGGGGCTCTTCGACCCCTCCCGCAAGCAGGCCCTGCCCTTCGTCCCGCGCGGGGTCGGGTTGGTGACCGCAGCCGGGGGCGCGGCCCGTGCGGACGTCCTGCGGCGCATCGACGCACGCTTTCCCCTGCCCGTCGTGGTGGTGCACGCGGCCATGCAGGGACCGGCCTGCGCGCGCGAGGTGGTCGCGGCCCTGGCCGCGCTCGACAGTGATCCTCGGGTGGACGTCATCCTCATCGCGCGCGGGGGCGGATCGCTCCAGGACCTCCTCCCGTTCAGCGACGAGGCCATGGTCCGCGCCATCGGGGCGGTGGGGACCCCCGTGGTCACGGGCATCGGTCACGAGCCCGACGTGACGCTCGCATGCCTCGCCGCGGATGCGCGCGCGGCCACCCCGACCGCGGCGGTGGACCTGCTGGTACCGGACCGTGCCCTCCTGCGCGAGGACCTCGGCGCCGCCGCGCGCCGCCTGTCGGCGGGAGCGCGGCGATCGGTGGCGGCATCCGCGCGTCACCTGGGGATGATCGCGTCACGCCCTGGACTCGCGCGCCCGCACGAGGCGGTGGTGCGCGGGCGCCGGGAGGCCCTGGCCGTCGCTGCCCGGCGCCTGGGTCCCGCGGCGCGGGCGGTCGTCGCACATCGCGCGCGCGACCTGGTAGTGGTGGGCGCACGTCCGGACCGCGCTGCGCGCGGCGCCGTGTCGTCCGCGGATGGCCGGCTTGCGGTGTTCGGTGCGCGCCTGGCCGCCGGCGACCCCACGCGGCCGCTCGGGGCGGGCTTCGCCCTCGTGCGTGATTCTGCGGGGCGTGCGGTCGTCACCGCGGCCGCGGCCGCCGCCGCGGGGCGCGTGACCCTCGAATTCGGCGATGGCCTCGTCGGGGCCCGGGTGGAGGAGGATGCAGGTGGATGACGTGGGCCACGGGCTGGAGGGCATTGAGATCGTGTCACCCGCCGATGTGCCGGAGGGCACCCGCTTCGAGGACGCCATGGCGGCCCTCGAGGAGTGCGTGGATGCCCTGGAGTCGGGTGACCCCGGGCTGGACGACGCCGTCCGGCTGTTCCGGAGGGGCGCCGCGCTCCGGGAGTGGTGCGAGGCCCGCCTTGACGCCATCCGCGCGCAGGTGGAGGAGATCGCCGGCGACCCGGCGGAGGAGGCCTAGGGGGCGTCGCCCGCGCGGCGCGGCACGGCCCACAGGGACTTGCGCACGGTCGCGAACGGCAGCGGCCCCACCTCGCGGACGATCACGGCATCACGCTCGTCCTGCACGCGGCGGATCCAGCCGAGCGATCGCAGGTCGGTCAGGCCGGCCGCGAACGCCAGGCCCGCGAGCAGGGCCGCGAACTGGATCCACGTGAACATGGTGGTCACCACGAGGAGGAGCGCGAGGAGGGTGGGAATCCCGGCCCGGCGCACTGTTGCCGACTCATCCTCCCGCACGAGTCCTGCCGGTGCCGGCGGGGCGTCTGCCACGGCGCTGCGGAGCCAGCCGCCGCCCACGACGACCTGCGCGAACCCGAACACCAGCGCGACGATGAGGAACGGAATGATGGCCAGCCCTGGGCCTCCGTCGACGAGCGCGGCGGCGGCCACGACGCCCCCGACGCCCACGGCCGTGAGGCCGCCGCCGTCGATGGCGAGGTCGCGGGTGATGGGTGAGACGACCGGCACTCCCGGGGACTAAACCACAACGAGGGACAGCGAGCGCGGCGTTCCCCCGCGCGGCGTCGCGGTGACTACCCAGCGTCCACGCCCCAGCGATGCGCCGCCCAGGCCACCCGACAGCACCACCTGGTTCGCGCCATCGGCGCCGCTCAGCGAGATGGCCCCCGCCACGGAACCGCGCGGTGCCCGCCGGGCCGTGATGCGGACCCGTGACGGCGAGGAGAGCCCGAAGGTGATCCGGATGGCCTGGCCCGGGCGCACCCGGGCGGGCCGCGCGCGCAGGTCCACGACCGTGGCGGGCCCGGGGGCCTCCGACCCGGCAAGGCCGGTTGCGCCCATCACGCCGGACGGGGCGATCAGCGGGTCGTCCGCGGGATCGGTCCACTGCCAGGCGACGGGAGCCACGCCGTCGTCGCCGATGGCCCC
>CAZPAT010000101.1:0-5244 GCA_964584485.1 uncultured Bifidobacterium sp. | reverse complement strand
ATTCAGCGGCCTCCTTGAGCCATTGGTCGAACGAGCGACCGGTGATGCGCTCGTATGCATCCACGTACCGCTCCCGGGTGCCGGCCACGACCTCGGGCGGCAGTTCCGGCCCCGGCGGCGCGTGGTCCCATCCGCTCGCATCCAGCCAGTCGCGTACGTACTGCTTGTCGAAACTGGGCGGGCTGGTTCCCGGAGCCCAGGTGTCGGCGGGCCAGAAGCGCGAGGAGTCGGGCGTGCACACCTCATCCCCCAAGGTGAGCGTGGTCCGGACGTCACCCACCGGGCCCGACCCCTTCGAGGGGGTCGTCCCCAGTTCGAACTTGGTGTCGGCCAGGATGATCCCGGCCCGCATGCAGTCCTCCGCCGCCCGCTCGTACACCGCCAGCGACACCCGCTCCATCTCGGCCGCGAGGTCCGGCCCCACCGTGCCCACCACGTCCTCCATCGTGATGTTCTCGTCGTGGTCGCCCACGTCCGCCTTCGACGCCGGGGTGAAGATGGGCGCGGGCAGCCGGTCGGCCTGGCGCAGCCCCGGGGGCAGGGTCACGCCGCTCGTCGCGCCCGTCTGCTGATAGTCGCGCCAGCCGCTTCCGATGAGGTACCCGCGCACCACGCATTCCACCGGCAGCATGTCCAGCGCGGTGACCAGCATCACGCGCCCTGCGAGCTCCTTCCGCCGGAAGCCGTCCGGCATCTCGGACAGGCGCCACCCCAGCAGGTGATTGGGGACGATGTCCGCCATCCTCGCGAACCAGTGCACGCTGAGGGCCGTCAGCACCTGTCCCTTGCCGGGGATCTCCGTGGGCATCACGACGTCGTACGCCGAGATGCGGTCGCTCGTCACCATCACCAGCCGGCCATCGCCGACGTCGTGCACCTCCCGGACCTTCCCCCGGAGGATCGGGCTCACAGGGCCTCCACCCGCTCGAACACCTCATCGAGATGCCGCAGGTGGTGGGAGGGATCGAACAGGGCGTCGAGGCGGGCGGGGTCGATCGTGCCGACCACGTCCTCGTCCTCGGCCAGCAGGTCACGCAGTGGCCGGCCGGTGTCCCAGGCGGTCATGGCGTTGCGCTGCACCGCCGCATAGGCCTGCTCGCGCGTGAGGCCCTCGGCGACCAGGCCCAGCAGCACGCGCTGGCTGAACACCAGGCCGTACGAGCTGTCGAGCACCTGCTGCATGCGGTCGGGCCGGATGACCAGTCCGTCCACCAGCCTCGTCGTGGTGGCCAGCAGGTAGTCCATGAGGGTGTAGGAGTCGGGGAGGATGACGCGCTCCACCGATGAGTGCGAGATGTCGCGCTCATGCCACAGCGCCACATCCTCCATGGCGGGCAGCGAGTTGGCACGGATCACCCGCGCCAGGCCCGTGATGCGCTCGGCGGTGATGGGGTTGCGCTTGTGGGGCATGGCGGATGAACCCTTCTGCCCCTTGCCGAAGGCCTCCTCGGCCTCGCGCACCTCGGTGCGCTGCAGGTGGCGCACCTCCACGGCCAGGCGCTCCAGCCCACTGGCCGCGATGGCCAGTGCCGTCACCACCTCGGCGTGGCGATCGCGGGGGATCACTTGCGTGGCGACGGGCTCCACGTGCAGCCCCAACTCGTCCATGACCTCGGCCTCCACCCCGGGCTCGAGCATGGCGTATGTGCCCACCGCTCCGCTCAGCTTCCCGAAGGCGATCTGCGCGTGGGCCTCCTCCAGGCGGCGCTCGTTGCGCTTGCTCTCCATGGCGAAGCCGGCAAGGCGAAGCCCGAACGTGGTGGGCTCCGCGTGCACGCCGTGGGTGCGCCCCACGCACAGGGTGTCGCGATGCTCGAGCGCACGCTTCTTCAGCGCCTGCGTGAGCGCCTTCTGGCCCTCCACGATGATCTTCCCGCTGTGCACCATGGCCAGGGCGAGGCCCGTGTCGAGCACATCGCTGCTGGTCATGCCGTAGTGGATCCACCGGCTGGCGGGGCCGATGTTCTCGTTCACGTTGGTGAGGAAGGCCACCACGTCGTGGTTGGTGGTCTTCTCGATCTCCAGCGTGCGCTCCACGCTGAACGCGGCCTTGGCCTCGATCTCGGCGAGGTCCTCGGGCGGGATGACCCCCCGGCGCGCCCACGCGCGGCACACCGCGAGTTCCACGTCGAGCCAGCGCTGCAGCTTGGCCTCGTCGGTCCAGATGGCAGCCATCTCGGGCCGCGAGTACCTCGGGATCATGCGTCCATCCCCGCGGCGATATCGCGCCGCATCTGCTCGCCATCGAAGTGGATGAGGTCCGCCGCGGCGTAGGCGGCCTCGCGGGCCTCCTCGACGGTGTCGCCCAGCGCCTGCACGGCCAGCACGCGGCCGCCGCTGGTCACCAACTGCCCGTCGGCGTTCAGCGCCGTGCCCGCCTGGAGCACCTCGGCTCCCGTCGCCTGCGCCGCGGCGATGCCGGTGATCACGTCGCCCCTGCGCGGGTCACCCGGGTAGCCCGCTGCGGCCAGCACCACGGCCACCGATGCCTGTGGCGTCACGGGCACCGGCCCGTCGGCCAGCCCTCCGGTGGCGGCGGCCAGCAGGATCTCGCCAAGGTCGCCGCCCACCCGCGGCAGGAGCGCCTGCGTCTCCGGATCACCGAAGCGCACGTTGAACTCGAGCACCTTGGGCCCGCCGGGCGTCATCATGATTCCCGCGTACAGCACGCCGCTGAAGGGGATGCCGCGGCGGGCCATCTCGGCGATCACCGGGCGGTGCACCTCGTCCACCAGCTGGTCGGCCAGGTGATCGGGGATGTCGGGAACAGGTGACACCGATCCCATGCCACCGGTGTTGGGCCCGGTGTTTCCCTCCCCGATGGGCTTGTAGTCACGGGCGGCGGGGAAGCGCGCCACGGCCGTGCCATCGCTGATGGCCAGCAGCGATACCTCCGGCCCCGTCAGGCCCTCCTCCACCACCACCGTGCTGCCCGCCGCCCCGAACGCGGCGTCATCGATCATCGACACGAGGGCAGCACGGGCCTCGCCGTCGGATTGGGCGATGACCACGCCCTTGCCGGCTGCCAGGCCGTCCGCCTTGATGGCCACGGGCAGGCCGAAGTCGGCCACGGCGCGCATGCCCTCAGCGACGCTCGTCACCGTCTCCGACCGGCCGGTGGGGACCCCGGCCGCCAGCATGACCTCCTTCGCGAAGGCCTTGCTGCCCTCGAGTTGCGCGGCGGCTTTCGATGGCCCCAGCACCGCCGTCCCTACTGCGCGCAGGTCATCGGCGAGTCCCGCGACCAGTGGTGCCTCGGGGCCGATGACCACGAGGTCCACGGCATCGTCGGTGGCCAGGGCGACCAGCGCGGAGTGATCGGACATCGCGATGTCGTGCACCTCGGCATCGTCGGTCATGCCGGGGTTCCCGGGGGCCGCGTACACCGTCCATCCGGTCCCGGCGAGGGCACGCACGAGTGCGTGCTCGCGTCCGCCGCTGCCCACCACCAAAGCTCGTCGCGTCACGGCGTCACCCTACCAATCACGCCCACGCCCACCTGACCCCACCACCCCGGTGCCAGGCACATAACCGGGGACGCGTCCGGCGATGCCCCCGTGGGCCGGGGCGATACCCGGTTATGTGCCTGGCACCGGGGTGGTGGGGGGTAGCGTTCGCCGCCGTGCATGCCCTCCAGATCACCGGCCTCGACAAGGTCTACGACGACGGGACGCGGGCCCTCGACGGCCTGTCGCTCACCGTCCGGGACGGCGGGTTCCACGGCCTCCTCGGCCCGAATGGTTCCGGCAAGAGCACGCTCATCGGCATCATCACCGGGCTGGTGCGCGGCCCCGTGGGCCGTGTGCAGGTGTTCGGCCACGACGCCGTGGCCGACCCGCGTCGCGCACGTACGCTCATGGGCCTCGCCCCGCAGGAGGTCCACCTCGACCGGTTCCTGACGGCGCGACAGGTGCTCTCGTTCCATGGCCGCTACTTCGGCATGCCCACCTCCGAGGCCAACGCCCGTGCGGATGAACTGCTCGCGGCGTTCGACCTGGAGGACAAGGCCGCCACGCGGCCCAACCGGCTGTCCGGCGGCATGCGCCGCCGGTTGCTGATCGCCCGCACCCTGGTGCACCACCCGCGCCTGGCCATCCTGGATGAGCCCACGGCCGGCGTGGACCTGGAGTTGCGGCACGATCTGTGGACCTACCTGACCCGCCTGCGCCAGGAGAAGCGCACCTCCATCCTCCTCACCACGCACTACCTGGAGGAGGCCGAGGCGCTCTGCGACACGATCTCGATGATCCGCGGCGGGCGGATCGTCGCCGAGGGCACGGTGCCCGAGATCATCGACCGCTTCGGCGGACCCCGCTTGGAGGACGCGTACCTCCGGGTGATGCGGGGCGCCGCGTGAACACGGAGGACAACACCTCGCCCCTGGCCGATCCGCGCCTGGGCGATGCCGCCCTGCGCACGGCGTCCCGCCGCGGAACCCTTGCCCTCGCCGGACGCGAGGTGCGCCGCGTCACGCGCCTGTGGAGCCAGACGATCCTGCCCCCGGTGGTCACGGCCGTGCTGTTCATGGCCGTGTTCGGCGGCGCGCTCGGCGGCGAGCTTCGCCAGGTGTCGGGCATCCAGTACCTGTGGTTCATCCTCCCCGGCCTGCTCATCACCACGGTCACCGGGCAGGCGTTCGCCAACGCATCCACGTCGCTGTACCAGGCGCGCAACGAGGGCTACATCGATGATGTGCTGGCGTCGCCGCTGCGCTCCGCCGAGGTGGTGTTCGCCTACATGGTCGGCGGCCTGTACCGCGGGTGGATCACCGCGGCGCTCGTGGGCGCATGCGCGCTGCCCTTCGTCGAGGGCGTCGTCAACTGGGCCCTCGCGCTGCTGGTGCTGATGCTCACCGGCATCATCTTCAGCGCACTGGGGGTGATCACCGGCATCTGGGCCGACTCGTTCGACCAGCAGGCGTTCGTGGCCGCCCTCATCATCACCCCGCTGTCACTGCTGGGTGGCGTCTTCTACAACGTGGAGGAACTCGCCGAGCCGTGGCGCACGCTGTCGATGTTCAACCCCATCTACTACCTGGTGGATGCCGAGCGAGCGGGCATCACGGGACTGCACGAGAGCGCGGTGTGGCTGTCGGTGGGCGTGGCGGCGCTGGTGGCCGTGGTGGTCACGCTGTGGGCGGTCCGCATGTTCCGCACGGGGCGCCGCCTGCGCCCCTAGGGCCACCGCGCCCTACAGCTCGACGTTGTCGATCACCTCATGCCGGCCCTGGCCGGTCCCGATGAG
>CAZPAT010000100.1:0-5283 GCA_964584485.1 uncultured Bifidobacterium sp. | reverse complement strand
ACCGACGAGAGGATCCCCGACCGCGTGAGGAACGTGCCGAACAGCGCCAGGGTGAAGGTGAGGATCACCAGCACCATGTTCCAGATGCGCAGCATCCCCCGGCGCTCCTGGACCATCACGGAATGCAGGAAGGCCGTGGCCACCAGCCACGGCATGAGCGCGGCGTTCTCCACCGGGTCCCATGCCCAGTAGCCGCCCCAGCCGAGTTCCTCATACGCCCACCGCGACCCCAGCACGATGCCGATGGTGAGGAACACCCACGAGAGGATGGTCCAGCGGCGCACCGAGGTGATCCACGTGGAGTCGAGGCGCCGGGTCACCAGCGCGGCGATGGCGAACGCGAAGGGGACCGACAACGCCACGTACCCGATGTAGAGCATCGGGGGATGGCTCTCCATGTAGAGGTTCTGCAGGAGGGGATTGAGGCCCCGCCCGTCAGCCGGGACCGGCGAGACCGTCGCGAACGGACTGGTCACGAACGACAGCACGCTGGTGAAGAACGCGGCCACGCCCATCAGCACGGCGACGACCACCGGCATCAGTTCGCGATTCCTGCGGCGGTTCGTGAGCACCACCAGGACGGCCACGATCGAGAGCAGCCACATCCACAGCAGCAGCGACCCCGCCTGGCTGCCCCACAGCGCCGTGATCTTGTACCGCCACCCGAGGGTGCGGTTGGAGTAGCCCGCCACGTCGGCCACGTCGAAGCGATCCGACAGCAGCAGCCACCACATCACGACCACCGCAGTCGTGGTGGTGGCGAACACCGCCCACACGCCGCGCTCGGCGGATGCCAGGAACTCCCGTCGGCCCTTCCTGCGCGACCACAGCGCGGCGCCGACCGCGTACAGGGCGGCCGCGAATGCCAGCAGCAGCGCGGCGCGACCGACGAGGGTCACGTGCCCGCGGAATCCCCGGGTACGCCGCCGGGCATGGTCTTGCCCTTCTTCGCCTGCTCCTCCATGAACTTGGACGGACACAGGGTGATGAGCGATCCGCGCTCGGCCTGGAACACCCCGTTCTCCATCCGGCCGGTCACCACGATCTCACGGCCATCCTTGAACGCATCCGGCACGTTGCCCCGGTAGACGACCGGCACGGTCACCGCCGTCTTCTCCTTGTCGGTCACCACGAAGCGGAGCCCCTCGGCCGTCTGGGCCCGCTCGGCAGCGTCGGCAGGGCTGCCGGCTGCCACCTTGCCGTTCAGGCGGTACGTGGTGCCGTCGGCCGTCGTCACCAGGCCCGACGGGCTGGTGTAGGTCTCGAGGCTGCCACCGATGCTCGTCCAGATGAGCCATCCGCCGAGGACGGCGGCCAGCGTGAGCGCGATGGCGAAGCGGGAACGGGACTTCATTGCGACTCCCGACGGTAGCACCGGCGGGTGGGCCGACTGGCCCTATCATCCGGGGTCCACCGGCCCATCGCGCACAGGAGGACCCCATGAGCCGTCCGTCCGGCCCCGACGACCACCAGTACCGGGACCGCCTCACCGACATGCAGTACCACGTCACGCGCGAGGCGGGCACCGAACCGGCGTTCACCGGCATCTACTGGGACCACCACGATGATGGCGTCTACCGGTGCATCTGCTGCGAGGCACCGCTGTTCGACTCCACCCACAAGTTCGACTCGGGCACCGGCTGGCCGAGCTACGTCACCCCCATCTCCCCGGAGGCCATCACCTCGCATGAGGACCGCTCATTCGGCATGCGTCGCGTGGAGGTGCGCTGCTCCGGCTGCGATGCGCATCTGGGCCACGTCTTCCCGGACGGACCCGGTCCGGACGGCCAGCGCTACTGCATCAACAGCGCGTCGCTGGATTTCCGCGGCCGCGACGACGACCCGTCCACGCAGGGGTGAGCCCGGCCGGCGGTGAGCCGTCCACCCGCATCGCCCGCGCAGAGCGCGTGGAGCGGCTGCTGCTGCGCCTCGGATGGGTGGTGGTCATCGCAGGAGTGGTCGCCATCGCCGCCGAGGTGGTGGCGATGGTCGTGGGACAGGACGACCCGCTGGACGGCCTGGTCGTGATCGGCGGCGTGGTGCTCGGCCTCGTCCTCGCCGGGGCGGTCGCGCTGGGGGCCGCCGTGAACGTGGGCCTCAACCTCGAGCGCCTGCGCCGCGACATGGCGCGTGACCCCCGCGACTAGAGGGCCAGGCGCTCCTCGGGCCACCGGGGAAGGGCACCGTTGTACGGCCGGCTGATCACCATCTGCAGGTCGCCCAGGGCGCGCGTGCGGAAGCCGGCCTCGCAGAACGCCAGGTAGAACTCCCACGTGCGGATGAACTCATCCGTGAAGCCCAGGTCGCGCACCTCATCGGCCCGGGACATGAAGTTCTCCCGCCAGATCCGCAGGGTGTCGGCGTAGTGGATGCCGATGTTCTCGACGCCCTCCACCTGCAGTTCGGATGCGGTGCGCATGGCGTCCACCATGGAAGCCAGCGGCGGGCAGAACGCACCCGGGAAGATGTACTCGCGGATCCAGTCCGTGCCGCGCCGGTAGCGCTCGAGCCGCTGGTCGGGGACCGTGATGGCCTGGATGCCGATCACGCCACCCGGCGCCAGCAGGCGGTCGAGATTGGCGAAGTACGTGGGCAGGCCGTCGTACCCCACCGCCTCGATCATCTCGATCGACACGATGCGGTCGTAGGCGCCCTGCATCTCGCGGTAGTCCTCGATCACGATGTCCACGCGGTCGGCAACGCCCGCCTGCTCCACGCGCCGACGGGCCTCCTCGGCCTGCTCAAGCGACAGCGTGATGCCCGTGACGCGGCAGCCGCGCTCGCGCGCGGCATGGATGGCGAACCCGCCCCAGCCGCACCCGACCTCCAGCACGTGGTGGTCGGGGCCGATGCGCAGCTTCTCGCACAGCCGGCGGTACTTGGCCTGCTGGGCATCTTCCAGCGACTGCCCCTCGTGCTCGAAGTATGCGCATGAGTAGGTCATGGAGGGGTCGAGGAACGCCTCGTAGAGATCGTTGCCCAGGTCATAGTGGTACCGGACATCACGGCGAGCCCGGATGAGGTCGGCCGGGTTGGGCAGGCGCGGGCGCCGCGAGATGGCGGCCGGCACCAGCGACGCCGGGGGCCGGCGGCGCACGTCCTCCGCGGTGAGCGCGAGGATCTCGAGGAATGCCGGCAGGTCGTCGGTGGTCCAGTCACCGGCCTGGTAGGCCTCGCCAAACCCCACCCGGCCACGGCGCGCGATGCGCCGGAAGAAGTCCTTGCCGTGCACGCGAATGCGTGCGTGCCGAACGCCCGACGCGGGAGAGCCCATGCGGTGCACCGTGCCGTCCGGCATCTCCACCTCGAACCACCCGCCCACGGGATGGCGCAGCCCGCGCATGGCCAGCGCCCGCACGACGGGGGCGAGGGGCGTGCGCCCGGCGGGCTCCACCGGGCGCAGGCCGCGCATGCGCGCCCCGGCGGTGGCGTCGGCGTCCGGCACGGACCCCTCGGACGGCACGAAGTCGGGCTTCCTGTGGAACGGCACGCGCTTCCTCCAGAGGCGTAGCGCCTCGACGTGGATCAACGAGATCACCTGCAGGGGCATCAATGGATAGCGGGCGAGCGCCCGGGCCAGCTGCCGGTCGGTCATGTCGTGGCGCTCGCCCGTGAGCTGGGCCCAGAAGGGGCGCTCGCCATCCTGCAGCACGTCCATCCGGATCGTCAGCGTGTCGCCGGGCTCGCCCATGCGGAACACGTACTCCTGGTCCAGCGGGAAGAACGGCGAGACGTGCAGGCGCTTGTCGTGGCGGAAGGCATGCTCATCGGCGAGCGGCGCAATGCGCTGCTCGTCGCCCAGCAGGTACGGCAGGCGCTCGCCGAAGGTGTTGCTGACCTCGGCGAGCACGCAGCGGAGGTCCCCATCCGGGCCGTGCACGTAGAAGAACGTGACGGGGTTGAACACGTACCCGGCCACCCGCAGGTTGGTGAGCATGGTGATGCGGGCGTCGGACGCCGGGATGCCCCGTTCCTCCAGGTGCTGCCGGATGTTCCGGGTCAGGGGCTGCCGCGGATCGCCCAGGTGGTCGGAGTCGCGCAGGGTCACCAGCCCGGGCCGGTTGTAGCCGAACAGGCGCAGCCGGCGGTCCAGTTCGGGGATCTCATCCAGGTCGATCGCGTAGAAGCACACCGGGTAGCGGAACACGTGCTCGGCCGGGGTGCGGCGAGCATGGATGAGCGTGCCGGTGTAGATGGCCGACCTCACCACTCCACCCCCAGGCCGCGTGCCACCGCCGCGGCTGCCCGCAGCCCGTCCTCGTGGAACCCGTATCCCATCCACGCACCGCTGTACCACGTGCGGCCCGCGCCCTGGATCCCGCCGAGCGCGCGCTGCGCATCGAGCGCGGCGAAGTCGTAGACGGGATGCTCGTAGCGCGTGCGCATGACCCGCAGCGCCGGATCCACCTCATCGTCGCGGTTCAGCGACACGCACCACTCGGCGTCAGAGCGCAGGGCCTGCAGCCGATTGAGCGAGTAGGTCATGGTGGGGCGCGGGGAGTCCACCCGGCAATCCTTCACGTGGTGGTTCCACGCCGCCCGCGCCCGCGGGTGCACGGGCAGGAGGCTCTCGTCGCGGTGCAGGCTGACGTCGCTGGGCGTGCTGCGAAAGGCGCCCAGGATCCGCCGCTCATCCTCGGTGGGGTCGGCCAGCATGGCCAGGGACTGCCCGGCGTGCGCGGCCATCACCACATGGTCGAACCGGTGGGTCATGCCGTCGGCGGTGCGCACCTCGACGTGCTCCGGGTGGCGGCGCACCTCATCCACGCCACGGCCCGCGTGCACGCGACCGGGCAGGCGGTCGACGATGCGCTGCACGTACGTGCTGCTGCCCCCGGTGATGGTCTTCCAGGCAAGGCGCCGGAACCCCAGGATGCCGTGATTGCGCCAGAAGCCCACCGCATAGGACGCCGGGAAGCGGCGGGCATCGCCACTGCCGGATGACCAGATGGCCGATGCCAGGGGCCCCAGGTAGTGGTCCATGAACCGCGGCGAATAACCCTCCTCGCGGGCGAAGCCCTCGAGGGTGAGCCCCTCGCGCCCGGGGTCGAGCGCGCGCGTGCCAGTGCGCTGGAACCGGCCGATGTCGCGCAGCAGACGCGTGAACCCCGGCGACCGGAATGCCTGCGGCTGGCGCCACAGCCCGACGCCCGAGTACTCCACGCCGCAGGCATCACACGCTACCGAGAACCCCATGCGGGAATCCTGCGTGCGCACGCCCAACTCGCGCAGCATGCGCACCAGCAGGGGGTAGGTGGTCTCGTTGTGCACGATGAACCCGGA
>CAZPAT010000099.1:3012-5314 GCA_964584485.1 uncultured Bifidobacterium sp. | reverse complement strand
CGCGCACGCCACACCCACCCCGTACTGCTCCCTCCACGAGTCGCCGGTGAAGATCGCTGCCGGAGAGTCGGTAGATGTGACATAATGTTACGTCCGATTCGGTCAAGACGGCTGCTCGCCGATGTGCGGGGACGGCCGCGCGCCATGGGAGGAATTGCAGGCAATGTCGACGGCTGACTACAACACGCCGATTCCCAGCGGGCTCCTCACACCCGATCTCATCGAAATTCGCGGAACGTCGCTGCACCTCGCTGATGGCTTCCCCGACCAGGTGGACGTGGCCGATGCGTTTGCCCTCGGGGACGTCAGTCGAGCGGCGAACCTCTTCATGAGCTTGGTCCCTGTCGCCAGTCTTGAAGCGATCCGCACGGGGTACGAGGAAGTCTTCTCTGAAGGCGGTCCCGCCGAGACCAACTGGATGATCTTCGACGACCTGATGGACTCGACAAGCCTTTTCCTGACGGGGAACACAGACACGGTGTACGCGTTTTGCATGCTCGACCTTGCGCAGTCGGGCCCGGTCGTCATTGACGTTCCAGCCAATTGCGGACCCAGCACGATCAACGACGCCACGTTCTCGTTCGTGATTGATATGGGTCCTCCCGGACCCGATCGGGGCGCAGGGGGCAAGTATCTGATCCTCGGACCGGACTACTCGGGCCCGCTGAGCGAAACGGTCAATGGCGAGGTCGCTGAGCATGACGGCGAGACCTACTTCGTCGCCCACTCGCCGACGTATGTGAACTGGGTGCCGTGTCGCGGAATGCTGGTCGATGGCGAGACCGCGCCGGCCTCGAGTCTCTTCCGGAACGGGATCAGGGCCTACGCGCTGAGGGACAAGGACAACCCGCCGCCGATGACCTGGAAGAACATGTCGGGCGTCGAGGTCAATACGATCCACTCGAATGACGCGTCCTTCTTCGAGGAGGTGCACAGGGCGATCGACAGGGAGCCGCCCGACGCGTTTGACCCCGAGATCCTTGGGATGGCCAGCCTGCTCGGCATCCGGAAGGGTGAGCCATTCGAGCCGTCGGAGCGCCAGCGCGAGGTCCTCGAGCAGGGTGTCGCCCTGGGCAACGCCTATGCGAGGGCTGTCTCGTTCGCCCCCCGTGCGCCTGAGGCGTACTTGTACGGCGAGGAGAACGGCAAGTGGTACACGATGCTCTACGGCAACGATTACCGCTACCTGATCGACGATGGCGTCGGCGGCGTCGACGCAGAGGCGCGCCTTGCCTTCTACTACGTCGCGACGGTGAACACTCCCGCGATGATCCTCAAGATGCCGGGCGTTGGCTCCCAGTACGCGATGATCGCGCGAGATAGTGATGGAGCCTGGTTGGAGGGGGATCGCACCTACACGCTGCGCCTTCCTCCGGATGTCCCCGTGAAGAACTTCTGGTCCCTCGTTGCATACGATGCCCAGACGCGGTCGATGCTCCAGACACCCGACCAGCCCTTTCCGAGCGTCAACAGCATGCGACCGGATCTCACGACCGAACCGGATGGCAGTGTCAACCTTCATTTCTCGGCTGAGCGCCCAGCCGAAAACAGCGGGAACTGGATTCAGCTCCGGCCCGGAAAGAGTTGGTTCGCGATCATCCGTCTGTACGGACCGCTGGAGCCGTGGTTCGACAAGACATGGCGCCCCGGGGAACTCAACGTGCTCGATTAGCGCGTCGCAGAGCGCGGCCGGCCCGGGGTGGGGATCGGCGATCTTCCAGTGATCGTGCTGGGTATCGATCCGGGTCTGGCCAACACCGGCTATGCGGTGGTGCGGCGCGCGGGAAGCCGGACCGAGGTGCTGGCCCATGGCACGCTGCGCACAGCCCCGTCCACGCCCACCGAGCAGCGCCTCCTCGCCCTTCATGAGGGGCTTGCCGGCGTGATCGGGGAAACCGGTGCCCATGAGGCGGCGATCGAGGCGTTCTTCGTGCATCCGGTGAGCACGTCGGCCATGGGCATGGCCGCCGCGCGCGGGGCCCTGCTGGTCTCATGCGCCCGATCCGGGCTCGCGGTCTCCGAGTACACGCCCACCGCCATCAAGCAGGCCGTTACCGGCAGCGGCCGGGCGGGCAAGGACCAGGTGCGGGCCATGGTGGCCCGGCTCACCGGGGTGGAGGCCGGAACGGACCACGCGGCCGACGCCATCGCCGCCGCCATCTGCCACTGCGCGTCGGGGCCGCTCCGGGAGGCCATCCGCATCCGCGGGCGGCGGTAGCCTCCACTAATGATCCGGTTCGTGCGGGGTGATCTTGCGGCCACCGATGCCGACGGCGTCGTCGTGGCCATGGGCGGCATGGGC
>CAZPAT010000099.1:0-2912 GCA_964584485.1 uncultured Bifidobacterium sp. | reverse complement strand
GCCGTGGGCGCCGGGCCACACGTGGCCGGGGGAACGCGCGGCGGCGCCCGCGAGGGCCTGGTGGCCCTGGGGTTCGCGCCGGATGACGTGGACGCCGCGCTTGCCACCGCGGCCGAGGACATGGATGAGGAGGCCCTCATCCGCCACGGCCTGGCGGCGCTGGCCCGATGACCGACCCCGACAGGCTCGCGAGCCCCGATGCGGCGCCGGAGGAGCAGGGCTTCGACACCTCGCTGCGCCCGCGCACGCTGGGCGACTTCATCGGCCAGGAGTCCGTGCGCCGGCAACTGGGCATCTTCCTGGAGGCCGCACGGCAGCGCGACGAGGCGCTGGATCATGTGCTGCTGGCAGGCCCTCCCGGCCTGGGCAAGACATCCCTCGCCATCATCCTGGCCTCCGAGATGGGGGTGGAGATCACGGTTACCAGCGGCCCGGTGCTGGAGCGCAAGGGCGATCTGGCCGCCATCCTCACGGCGCTCGGCCCCGGCGACGTGCTCTTCATCGACGAGATCCACCGCCTGAACCGTGCGGTGGAGGAGGTCCTGTACCCGGCGATGGAGGACTTCCAACTGGATGTGGTGCTGGGGCAGGGGCCGCAGGCGCGCACGCTGCGCCTGGACCTGCCGCGCTTCACCCTGGTGGGTGCCACTACGCGATCAGGGCTGCTCACCACGCCGCTGCGCGACCGGTTCGGGGTGGTCCAGCGGCTGGACTACTACGGCCCGGACGACCTCGCACGCATCGTCATCCGGTCCGCGGACCTCCTGGGGGTCGACATGGCGGATGACGGTGCGCTGGCCATCGCCAGCCGCTCGCGGGGCACGCCCCGCATCGCGAACCGCCTGCTGCGCCGCGTGCGCGATGTCG
Organism: uncultured Bifidobacterium sp.; assembly: GCA_964584485.1. Classification (GTDB taxonomy): domain Bacteria; phylum Actinomycetota; class Thermoleophilia; order Miltoncostaeales; family Miltoncostaeaceae; genus SYFI01. The sequence continues at coordinate 2,045 of CAZPAT010000099.1, read as the reverse complement.
CCCAGGTGCAGGGCCTCGGCCGCATCGACCGCACGGCTGCAGAAGAGGCCCTGAAGGTGCTGGAGGTGGATGATGCCGGCCTCGATGACCTCGACCGGAAGATCCTGTCGCACCTGGCGGTCACGTTCGCCGGCCGGCCGACGGGCCTCGGCACGCTGGCCGACGCGGTGGGGGAGTCCCCGGACACCATCGAGGATGTCTACGAGCCCTTCCTGCTGCAGCAGGGGCTGCTCGCGCGCACTCCGCGTGGGCGGATCGCCACCGCGCGGGCATATGTGCACCTTGGCCTGGAAGTTCCGCGCGAGGTACGCGCGCACGACGGAGGCCAGGACCCGTTGTTCGACGAGCCCGGCCCGGGCGCGGCATGGGGATCGCTCCCGTAGCGCGCGACCGGGCCGGGTCGCCGACTACATCTTCTGCGTGAACGTCATCTCGAGGTCGACGCCATCGGGGATGCTCTCCACCGCGTCCAGCATGAACTCGTACACCGACCCGCCTGTCGTGAATGCGGTGTTGGTGATGTTGTAGGCGCCTTCGTACTCCGGGGCCACCGTTGTCGTGGGCTCACCCATGTTGGTCCCGGTGAGCGCGATCTGCACGGTCCGTGCAGCAGCGCCGCCGCCGAGCGGGACCTTGGCCGTGCATGTCTGCTCGCTCCCGACGCACTCGATCGGCGCCGCTGCGGACGTCGATGTCGTTGCTGTCGTGGACGCCGCAGTGGTGGCGGCATCATCCGAGCTGCCACATCCCGCCAAGGCGAGGGTTGCTGCGGCGGCGCCCGCGGCGAGGGCGGTGAGGATGACGGGGCGGTTCATTCGGTTCCTCCGGATGCGGGGATGGCGGGGATGCTGACGGCGGGTCGCTTGGCCTCGAGTACCTCGCGGTAGATGCGCTCCACCTGGTCGGTCACCCGTGGCCAGTCGAACTCCCGCTCCACGGCTGTTCGCCCCCGGCGGGAGATGTCCTCGGCGGCGGCGGGGTCATCGAGCACCTCGGCAATGCCCCGGGCGAGCTCTGCGGGGTCGTGAGGCGGCACGAAGCGCCCGGGCACGTCGCCGCGGATGACCTGCCGGAACCCCACGTTGTCCGCGGCCACCACCGGGGTCCCGGACGCCAGGGCCTCGAGCAATACCACCCCGAACGAGGCCAGCACGCAGGGGGCGGCCATGACGTCCGCCTCGCGGTAGAAGCGCGGGCGCTCCTCGTTCAGGAGTCCCAGCCACTCCACCCGGTCCCAGATGCCGAGCGCGCGCGCCTTGCGTTCGTACACCGGGCGCGCCGGGCCGTCGCCGATCACCTGGATCACGAAGTCGCGCCCCTCCGCCATGAGGATGGCCGCCGCCTCCAGGAGGTCGCCGAGGGCGTTGCGCGGGTCGAACCGTCCGACGAAGAGGATGCGGGGCGGCCCCGCGGGGCGGGGCGCATCGGCGGGGAGCGGGGTGTAGAGCGAGCAGTCGATGCCATTCGGGACGATGTCCCAGTCCCCCGGGAAGTAGGGGGCGAGGGCCGTGATGCACGCCTCCGACACGGCGATGCGGCGGTCCAGCCGGGCGAGCGAGTTGCGCACGTAGCGGCCGATGCGGTCGTACAGCCAGTGCCCCTCGTCGAAGTAGGTGTGGAACGTGCCGACGGTGCACGGCGCCGTGGATACCCGCAGCACACCCATCGGCAGCGTGGGGGACGCCAGCCCCTGCGCGTGGACGACGTCCATGCCCCGCACCGCCGTGGCGATCTGGTGCTTGATGCCGAGGCCGACGGTCAGGCGGGCGATCGAGCCGTTCGCCACGACCGGCACGGACCGGCCGATCCGCGTGGTGCGGTACCCGTGGAGGCGGTGCGCCTCGCGGTCGAGCTCGGCGGCCTCGCGCGCCTCGCCGATGTTGCCGGTCACCACGGTCACGTCGTGGCCGCGCTCCGCGAGTTCCCGTGACAGGAAGTGCACGTGTTCGCTGACACCCCCCAGGATGGGGTACGCGTACTCGGTGACCATCGCGATCGACAGGGGCCTCACGGGCGGCCACCGTACCACGGGTGACGGCGGCCCC
>CAZPAT010000098.1:1859-5335 GCA_964584485.1 uncultured Bifidobacterium sp. | reverse complement strand
CGGTCCAGGCGCAGCAGGCCGATCAGCGACTTGGCATCGCGCACCTCGTCGATGAGGGCGCCCAGGTCCCGGAGGGGTACCGGCACGACCTCGATCTCCTCCTCCGGTATCGGCTCGTGGGCCACCGGCGCGAGGTCCGTGGCCAGGAAGCAGTGGATGTACTCCTCGAGGATCGCCGGGGCCGTGTAGAAGCCCCCGAGGTCCTCCAGCGCGCCCGCGGACCGGCCGACCTCCTCCGCCAGTTCCCGGCGCGCGCACTCGACCGGCGGCTCACCCGGCACGTCGAGCTTGCCGGCGGGGAGCTCCAGCAGGTACTCGCCCACCGCCTCGCGGGGCTGGCGCACCATCAGGACGTGGTCGTCCTCCACCGGCACCATCACGACCGCGCCGGGATGGCCGATGACCTCACGGCGCACCACCAGGCCCCCGGGGCGCCGGTACCGCATGACGTCCAGGTCCACCACCTCGCCCCGGTACACCTGCTCGGCGCCCTCCACGCCCAGGCCCGCGATGGGGCGGCCGCCGTCGAGCGGGCCGGTCACCGCGGGCCGCGTGCCCGGGCGATCAGGGCCAGGGTCACGTCGACCATGCCCTCGATGTCGGCGATGCGGATCCGCTCATCCGGGGTATGCACATCCACCATCGCGTTGCAGAGATTGACGGCGGGGAAGCCGTTCAGGATGAGCGCGTTCACATCCGAGCCGCCGCCGGATGCCACCTCCCGCACCGCGATCCCGCAGTCGTCCAGCGCCTGGCGCGCCATCACCACCTGCGGGTCGGCGGAATCCAGCGCGTACCCCGTGAAGTGATCGCGCACCACCATCTCGACGTCGCACTCACCCTCCGTGGCAGCCCACGTGAAGGCATCCAGCATCGCCATCAGCTGGGCGTCGAGCGCCTCATCGTCGAGCGAGCGGCACTCGGCGGTGACCGTGCACTCCTCCGCGACCACGTTGGTGGCGGAGCCCCCGGTGATGGTCCCGATGTTGGCCGTGGTCACCGGATCGATGCGGCCAAGGGGCATTGCCGCGATGGCCCGCGCCGCCGCGGTGATCGCACTGCGGCCCTGCTCGGGCTGGATCCCGGCATGCGCGGCGGTGCCCCGCATGGTGATGAACATCTCCTTGTGCGTGGGCGCGCTCATCACGATGCCACCGAGGTCCCCCGTGTGGTCGTACACGAACCCGAAGGCCGCGCGCAGCACCGCGGGGTCGAAGTACGCCGCCCCCCGCAACCCGACCTCCTCGCACGGGGTGAACACCAGCTCGATGCCCGCGTGGGGGATGCCCTCCGCCACCACGCGGTCCACCGCATGGAGCATCGCGGCGACCGCCGCCTTGTCGTCGCCGCCCAGGATCGCCGCATGGCGGTTGGTCAGGAACGCGCCATCGCGAACCACCTCGATGGGCCCGAGCACCGGAACGGTGTCGAGGTGCGCGCAGAACATGATCGGGATGCCCTCGGCTGTCGGCGCGAAGCGCGCGACGATGTTGTTGCACCCCGCTGCCGGGAGCCCCGCGGCGGCATCATCCTCGGTCACCTCGGCGCCCATGCGCACGAGCTCCTCGCGCACCGCCCCGGCCATCGCGCCCTCCTGCCCCGAGGGCGACGGGATCTCGCACAGGCGCACGAACAGGCGCGCCACCTCGGGAAGGTCGTCCACCGATGTGCTGCTCACGCCACGCGGGAGGACGTGGCCACGTCGCCTCCGGCCACGCCGGCGCGTGCCGCGGCGGCGCCCACGAAGGCGCGGAACAGCGGCTGCGGCCGCGTGGGGCGGCTCTTGAACTCGGGGTGGTACTGGCTTGCCACGAAGAACGGGTGGTCGGGCAGCTCGATGCACTCCACCAGGCGTCCGTCGGTCGACCGCCCGCACGTGACGAGGCCCTTCTCCTCCATCGTGGGACGGAGCACGGGGTTGACCTCGTAGCGGTGGCGGTGCCGCTCCTGGATCGTCTCGGCATCGCCGTAGAGCCCGCGGACGATGGTCCCGGGCATCAGGGCCACCGTTCCCCCGCCAAGGCGCATCGTGCCCCCGCGCTCCTCGATCTGGCGCTGCTCGGGGAGCAGGTCGATGACCGGGTAGGGAGTCTCGATGTCGAACTCGGTGGAGTTGGCGCCATCCATTCCGCACACGTTCCGCGCGTACTCGATGACGGCCACCTGCATGCCGAGGCAGATCCCGAGGTACGGAATGCCCTCCTCGCGCGCGATGCGGGCCGCCTCGATCTTGCCCTCCACCCCACGGCCGCCGAACCCGCCGGGCACCAGCACGCCGTCCGCTGCGCGAAGGCGGTCGCCCAGGTCATCCGCGTCGGCGTCCACCCAGTCGATCTCCACCTCCACGCCCTGCGCGAGCCCGCCGTGCTTGAGGGCCTCCACCACCGACAGGTAGGCGTCGTGCAGCTGCACGTACTTGCCCACCAGCGCGATCCGGGCGGTGCCCCGCGTCTTGGAGAGCCGGTCAACCACGGCGCGCCAGTCCCCGAGGTCGATGTCATGCAGCGGCAGCCCCAGGCGCTCGCACACGACGCGGTCGAGGCCCTCCTCCTCCATCGCGATGGGCACCTTGTAGATGTCGTCCGAGTCCTCGGCGGAGATGACCGCGCGGGGCGCGATGCCCCCGAACAGGGCGATCTTCTCCCGCACGCCCTCGTCGAGTGGCCGGTCCGAGCGCAGCACCAGCACATCCGGCTCGATTCCGATGCGCCGGAGCTCGTTCACCGAGTGCTGGGTGGTCTTGGTCTTGAGCTCGCCGGCCACCTCGAGGAACGGCACGAGGGTGACGTGCACGAACGCCACCCGGTCGCGCCCCACGTCGTTGCGCAACTGGCGGATGGCCTCGAGGAAGGGCAGCGACTCGATGTCGCCCACGGTGCCACCGATCTCCACGATCACGACGTCGGCATTCGACGACGTCGCCCCCTGCGTGATGCGCGCCTTGATCTCGTTGGTGATATGCGGGATCACCTGCACGGTCGCGCCCAGGAAGTCCCCGCGGCGCTCGCGGCGGATGACGGCGTCGTACACGGAGCCGGTGGTGATGTTGGAGGTCCGGGTGAGCGCCTCGTCCGTGAAGCGCTCGTAGTGGCCGAGGTCGAGGTCGGTCTCGGCGCCGTCCTCCGTCACGAACACCTCGCCGTGCTGGAACGGGCTCATGGTCCCGGGGTCCACGTTCAGGTACGGATCGCACTTCAGCAGCGATACCCGGTACCCGCGTGCCTTGAGGAGCGTGCCGAGCGATGCGGCCGTGATCCCCTTGCCCAGGCCGGAGACGACGCCCCCGGTCACGAAGACGTAATGACCACCGTGTTCACTCACTGACCGGCCTCCCCGACCCGCACACCGTACGGGCCGTCAGCATACCGCCCACCGCGGCGCGGGCCGGGGCGCGGGCGCTGCTACCCCGCGCGCCGCGCGAGGAGTTCCGCCGCGTGGGCGCGTGCGGCGCCATCGGTGGGCTCGGCGCCGAGCAT
>CAZPAT010000098.1:0-1759 GCA_964584485.1 uncultured Bifidobacterium sp. | reverse complement strand
TCGGCATGCACCTCCATGCGCAGCGCCGCGCCCGGCATGGCGAGGTCGGCGAGCTCCTCCTGCACGCGGGACGCAAGCCGTGGGGCGGCAGCGGCGCGCAGCCCGTGCAGCACGGCCGCCAGTTCCGCGGCATCACGCGCCACGGCGTCGCGTTCGGCGGCGAGGGCATCGCCACCGGCATGGTCCGCCGAGAGGGACGCCAGGGCGTCCCGGGCTGCGGTGGCGCGGCGCAGCACCTCATCGGTGCCCGGCCCGTAGCGGCGCGACAACGTGGCGTACTCCTCCAGGCGCTCCTCGACCCACTCGAGCCTGCCCGGCTCGGCGCCCAGGTCGTCGGCGTAGCGGCGCACCCCGATGAGGGCCTCCTGCAGGGCCGCCTCGCCCGCGGCGAGGTCGTCGCGCACCGCGCCCAGGGATGGATCCAGCTCCGCCGCATCCCCCACCGCCCTCATGGCGCGACCGGCAGCCGTGACCGCGCCACCGTCTCCTGCCCCATCTCCATCCAGCAGGGCGATGGCCAACGCCGCGACCTCGGCGAGGCGCCCCGCATGCACCAGCCGCTCGCGTTCGGCCCGGAGCGCCTGCTCCTCGGCCGGGTCGGGTGCGACCCCGTCGACGTCGGCCACGAGCGCCTCCAATGCACCGCGCTCGGCCTCCGCGCGCTCGCGGCCCGAACGGGCATCCTCCACCCGGCGCGTCAGTACGCCCAGGTCGCGCCTGAGGGCGGCCAGGCGGGCGGCGGCCGACACCGCCTCAGCGCCGGCGAATGCATCGAGGACCGCCAGCTGGGCGGCCGGCCCGACCAACCGCCGCTGGTCGTGCTGCCCGGAGAACCGCACGAGTGCCGTCACGAACGCGGCCACGCCGTCGCGGGACGCGACCTGACCATCCACCAGTGCACGCGCCCGCCCCTCGGCGGGCACCCTCCGGGCCACCACGACCTCCTGGGGGTCGTCCGCGAGTTCGCGGACCTGCAGGGCCGCGTCGTCGTCGTCCAGTGCGTCCCAGAAGCCGTCGGGCACCGCGATGACGGCCTGCACGAGTGCGTGCGGCGCCCCCGGGCGCACAGCGCGCGGGTCGGCCTGCGCACCCGCCAGCAGGCCCAGCGCCTGGGCCACCACGGTCTTGCCGGCCCCCGTCTCACCCGTGATGGCCGTCAGCCCCGGCGCGGGCTCGATGTGCGCCCGCTCGATCACCACCAGGTCCCGGATCTCGATCTCGCGGATCACGCCGGCTGGGCCCCAGGGTTCATGGCCGCCCGAACTTCTCCCGGTACCGGCGGAAGAACGAGGACTCGGGGAAGATCGCGAGGTGGACCTCCTCGCCTCCGAGGCCCACGGTGATCGACCGTCCGGGCGGCAGCGCCGCGATGCGCACGCCGTCGGCCAGCACGTCGCAGTCGCCCACGATCGCGGAGTTCGTCACGGTGAGCCGCTCGTCCGCGGCGAGGATCAGCGGTCGGGTGTCGAGGTGGTGGGCGGCGATGAACGACAGCACGAAGCACTTCACCCGCCACGACACCGTGGGGCCGCCGGCGGCCAGGTTGTAGGCGGTGGAACCGACCGGGGTCGAACAGATGAGGCCATCGCACCGCACCGTGGCCACCGGCTCACCGGACACGCTGTACGAGAGGTCGGCCAGGCGCGACTCGCCACCGCGCAGGAAGGCGAGGTCGTTCACCGCCTGGAGCGTCCCCTCGCTCCACTCGGCCTTGAGGGACGGCAGCCCCAGCGTCACGTAGCCGCCGTCCAGCGCGCGA
>CAZPAT010000097.1:0-5363 GCA_964584485.1 uncultured Bifidobacterium sp. | reverse complement strand
TCTCCTCCACGCGCTCGTACGTGGTGAAGCGCCTGCCACATGTCTGGCACTCCCGTCGCCTGCGAATGGCGTCCTTGGTGTCGGGGACACGGGATTCCATGACGCGATGCTCAGAACCGTCACAATACGGACAGATCATGCGCGGATTCCTGCGCCGGACACTAGGGGTGGGGTCACTGACATGAGGCGGCACACTACATCCAGCGTTGCGCACGATGCAAGACACCACTTCGCGCCGATTGTTGCGAAGTGCCCGGAAAATGCGCGAAAACCCCCGAAACGGGCGGTTCACCGCGGGACAGCACACCCGGGTGGCGCGGGCAGCGCCCCCCATTCAGTCGAGGAATCGCACCCTCTGGATGGGCCAGTAGATGAGTTCCGCCTGGCCGATGACGTTGTCCATCGGGGTGAACTCGGCGTCGCGCTCGATCCACACGTGGGCATCGCACGAGCCCGGGCGGTTGTCGCCCAATACCAGCACCTGGCCCTCGGGCACGGTGGGGAACGCCACCTCGTAATCCGGCGTGATGGCGTCGTCGATCACCAGCGGGCGTGCCGTGGACGCGCCCGGTTCCTTCACGTAGGTGACGTAGGTCTCATCGCCCTCGCCGAGGGTCTCCTCGCGCACCCCATCGGGCCCGAACGAATTGGGTTCGGCCACCCGGCGCACGGCCAGCTCGCCGCCCGGGCGCAGCGCGGGGTCGGGGTTCGACGCCGCAATGGTGACGCGGCGCACGCTGACGGTGTCACCGGGCAGGCCCACCACGCGCTTCACGAACGGCACGTCCCCGGGCTCGCTGCATGCCGCGCGCGCGCCCGCGGTGGGATCGAACACCACCACGTCCCCGCGGGAGATGCCGCGCAGCTTGTAGATGACCCGGTTGGCGATGACCCGGTCGGGTGCCCGGTCGCCGGTGGAGTTGGCGCCCTGAATGGCCGGGTACATGGAGTTGGTGGGGATCTCGTACGGCTTGGCGATGGACGCCTGGATCACGAACGCCAGGGTGATGGCCACCGCCACGGGGAGGATGAGGTCCTTGACGAACTTCCTCATGCGTCGCCGTTGCCGCGGCCCCGGCGCATCACCACCAGGTACACCACGAATGCCACGATGGCCAGGCCGGCGGCCACGAGGATGGCGATCACCACCGGGGGCAGGGCGTCGCCCTCAAGGTCGGCCGCCACCCCATCGGCGCCGGTGGTGGAGGTGCCTTCGGCGCCGGTGACGTCGGACGAGGCGGCGGCTGCGGAGGTGCCGCCGCAGGCCTCACCGGGTCGGCGGATGTTGGTGAGCTCGGCCTGGCGGATCACATCCACGGCCGCGCCGTACTGCTGCTGGTCGGGCCGGATCTGCTTGAGGGCCTCTTCGTAGTCGGCCAGCGTGTAGCAGCCGTCGATCTGCCCGTTGTCCTCGTAGTCGGCCAGCACCTGCTGCCCGCTGCCGAACGCGGGCACGGCCATGAGCCCCATCGCGAGCGCGATGAGGAAGGTCACGACTACGCTGCGGCGGATGGCGGCGGGGATCAACTCGGCGAGCGTAGCCGGTAACGGGGGCACCCGCTGAGCGGCGGGGTACGCCGCGAGCGCGCGGCGCTGGTCGGCGGCGTGGTGCTGCTGGCCTGCTGGACCGTGCTGACGGTGCTGAACGGCGGCATCGACCTGGGCGACGGCCTCGCCACCCGTGGGGCCACCTCGGCCATGCTCGCCGCACTTGTGGCGGCGCCCTTCGCCGCGTGGGCGCTGATGCGGGCACGGGGGCGCGCGGCGCCGCGGTCGGGGCCCGCCCTGCTGGCCATCGGCGGCGCGGCCGGCCTGGCGGTGTGGGCCGGCATCTCCATCCTGTGGGCACTCGCCGGCGACCTGGCATGGACCGAGGCCAACCGCATCGCGCTTGCGGGGCTGGCGCTGGTGATCGGCATCGGTCTGGCGGCGGTGCTGCCCCGCGCGCCGGAGCGGTTCGCGGTGGGCCTCACCATCGCCGCCGCGCCCGTGGTGCTCTGGGCGCTCCTGGCGCGGGGCCTGCCCACCGTGTTCGGCAGCGACTTCGAGCCCTCGCGGCTGCAGGCCCCGGTGGGGTACTGGAACGCCCTCGCGCTGGTGGCGGTGATCGCCGTGCCCGGGTTGCTGTGGTGGGCCGCGCGGCGCGGCGGGGATGACGCCGATGTGGTCGGCGCGGCAGCCGCGCTGTCGGTGGTGTTCACCACGATCCTCCTCACCTACTCGCGCGGTGGCCTGCTGGCGTTGCTGCTGGTGCTGGTGATCGTCGTGGGGCTCACCCCCGGACGCCTGCGGCAGGCCGCGGCCCTGGCCGGTGGCGTGGCCGGGGCGATCCTGCCCGCGTGGTACGGGCTGAGCACCGATGCGCTGACCGATGATGCGCTGATCGCGGCCGATCGCAGCGATGCGGGCCTGGGCCTGATGTGGCGCGTGGTGGCCGGCCTGCTGATCGCGGCGCTCGTGGCGTGGGCGGTACGCACGGTTCTTGGCGGCGGGCGGCTCACCCGGCGCCGGGCCGCGATCGGCGGAGTGGTCGTGGTGGTGGCTGCCGTGGCAGTGGCGGGGGTCTACGCGCTCGCGCAACCGCGCGAGGTGGGCGCGTGGATCTCGGCGCGCACCGCCGAGGTCACCGGCACCTCGAGCGGGCTCAACAACACGCCGGGGCGCCTGGGCAGTCTGGACACCAACCTGCGCACGGAATGGTGGGGCGAGGCCGCGCGATCCGCCGGGGACAACCCGGTGATCGGAGAGGGGGCCGGATCGTTCCCGCTGGTGCACCTGCGGGAACGCTCGATCGGCAACGATCGCCTGAACGTGCGCCAGCCGCACAACCTGGTGCTGGAGATCGCATCGGGGCTGGGAATCGTGGGCGTGGCGCTGCTGGCCTGCATCGTCGCCGGGGTGGCATGGGCGGCGGTGCGGGCGTGGCAGGCGCACGCCCCGCCCGAGGTGGCCCTGCCGCTGGCGGTGTTCGCCGCGTTCCTGCTGCAGTCGCAGCTGGACTGGACCTGGACCGTGCCCGCTCTCACGACCGCGGCGATGGCGGCGGGCGGCGTGGTGATCGCCGCGGCAGCACCCGGGCCCGCGCCGCCCGGCAGGGGCGTGCCCGGGCCGGTGGTGGCGGGCGCCTGGGCGCTGGTGCCCGTCATCGCGCTGAGCGCGATGGTGCCGTGGTGGAGCCAGGAGAAGGTGGCATCGGGCAATCAGGCCATCTCGGCGGGACAGCCCGCCATTGCCGAGGAGCGGGCCGCCGAGGCATCGGGGCTCAACCCGCTGGCGGTGGAGCCGTGGCTGCTGCGCGCCCGCGCCGCGGCCCTGCTGGATGACCGCGTGGGCATGCGCCGCGCCGCGTTGCGCGCCACCGAGGTGCAGCCGGCGAACCCGGCGGCGTGGTCGCTGCTGGCAGTGGCCTACGGGGACTCCCCCGAGGCCGATGCCGCATGGAGGCGGGTGCTCGAACTCAACAAGTACGACGTGCGGGCCGCGGTGGCGCTGGGGCTGGCCGGATGACCGGGGCGGGCGCCACGCGCATCTTCGACTCCGGGGCGGTCGCGTACGACCAGCACCTGGTGCCGGCGTTCTTCGACGACTGGGCCGCTCGTGTGACGCAGTTGCTGGGCCCACCCCGGGGCACCGTGCTGGACGTGGGCTGCGGCACCGGGGTGCTGGCGCCGCACCTGGCCGCCGCCGGATGGCAGGCGATCATCGGCGTGGATCCATCGCGGGGGATGCTCGACCGCGCGGCGGCGCGGCGGGTGCCCGGGGCCCGGTGGGTGCAGGGCGTGGCCGATGCGCTGCCCGTGCCCCCGGGCGGCGCGCACGCACTGGCGTGCAACTTCGCGCTGATGTTCATGGACGATCCTGCGGCCGCGGTGCGAAGCATGGGCCGCGCGGTGCGGGCAGGCGGGCCGGTCGTCATCTCCACCTGGGGGTCGCTGCATGACCTGCCGGGCATGGCCGCCATCTGCACGGCCCTGGAGCAGGTTGGAGGCCCGCGGGCGTCGGGGCTGCTGCGGCGTGCGTTCTCCATGGGCGACCCGCAGGCACTGCAGGCGGTCGCCGACGACGCGGGGCTGCCCGACACGCAGGTGGTGCTCCACGCCGTTACGGCGCGGTTCCCCGGCGTCGCGGCCATCGCCGATGCATACGCCACGTCACTGGGCCTGGACGACCCCGCGCGGGCCGGGGAGCTCACGCATGCCCTGGTGCCGGCGCTCGCGCCCTTCACGCGCGATGGGCGGGTGGAATTCCCCATGCCGGGGCTCATCCTCACCGGGACGGGAACAGGAGGAACCTGATGGCCGACATCGTCCTGCTGCACCCATTCCCGGTGGACCACACGTTTTGGGATGACGTGGCGCCGGTGCTGGCGGCCGCAGGCCACCGGGTGAGCGCACCCGACCTGCCCGGCTTCGGAGCCCGGCCGGAAGAGCCCGGATGGACGATGGACGCCGAGGCCGATCGACTGGCCGGCGAGGTGCCGGCGGGCGCGACGGTGGTGGGCCTGTCGATGGGCGGGTACCTGGCATTGGCGCTGCTGGCCCGCCACCCGCAGGCGGTGGGAGCCCTGGTGCTGGCAGACACCCGCGCAGAGGGCGAGGCACCGGAGGGCCTCGAGGCGCGGCGGGGGTCAGCGGAGGGCCTGCGGGCATCGGGCACCCGCGAGTTCCTGCAGGCATTCGTGCCGAGGGCCATGTGGCCCGGGGCCGCGCCGCACGCGGTCACGCGGCTGGAGGCACTGGCTGGCGCCCAGTCTGCCGGCGCGATGGCCGACGCCACCATGGCCATCGCGGGCCGCACGGACCACGTCGCGCTGCTCCCCGGCATCATGGTGCCCACGCTGGTTGTGGTGGGCGAGCACGACGCCGTGACCCCGCCGGCCGTCGCCACCGCCATGGCCGCGCGCATCCCCGGTGCCCGCCTGGCCGTGATGGGCGAGGCGGGCCACATGACGGCCCTGGAGCACCCGGCGGAATTCGCCGACCTGGTGCTGTCGATCACCCCCTGAGGCCAACGAACGCGCCCACCCCGGGGACAGTCCCTCCCCCCGGGGACAGTCCCCGGGGGGAGGGACTGTCCCCTACGTCCTTCCTGCTCGTAGCGATGTTTTTTGACTGGGGTGGCCTGAAGACGGTACCTTTACACGCATATGCCTTCACTTCCGCCTGCAATTGACCTGAACGTGACCATCAAGGGCAATGGCCCGCTGGTCGTGGCACTCCACGACGTCGGCCGGCCGGCCAAGGACCTGCAGAAGGCCCTTAAGCCGCTGCTGAGCGACCACCGGCTGATGATCCCCGAGCTCCGCGGGCACGGGGACTCCCCGTGCCCCGCCGGGCCGTGGAGCATCGACGACTTCGCGTCGG
>CAZPAT010000096.1:0-5372 GCA_964584485.1 uncultured Bifidobacterium sp. | reverse complement strand
GACTCGATCGCGAACGCCAGGCGCCGGTGATCACGGTCGAGCATCCATGCGTATGCGAGCAGGTGATGCGCCAGGCGAACCGGCTGCGCGCGCTGCAGGTGGGTGTAGCCCGGGACGAGCGTGTCCACGTGCTCACGGGCGCGCGCGATCAGTGCCCGGGCCAGATCGGCCAGGGCCGCCGACTGATCCTCCGCGCGGGTCCTCAGCCAGAGCAGCGTGTCGGTGATGACCTGGTCGTTCCGGCTGCGACCGGTGTGCAGCCGCCGCCCGGCATCACCGGTGATCTCGGTGAGACGCCGCTCCACCGCGGTGTGGATGTCCTCATCCCCGGGGACGAACCGGAAGCTGCCCGCGGCGAGCTCATCCGCCACCTGCTGGAGACCCGCATCGATGGCCGCCGCGTCGTCAGCGCTGATGATGCCGGTTGCCCCCAGCATGCGGGCGTGCGCACGCGACCCCCGGACATCCTCCTGCCACAGGCGCCGGTCCACGGGCAGCGAGGCGTTGAGTGCATCGAAGGCCTCCGCGGACGACCCCGCGAAGCGTCCGCCCCACAGCCGGCCGCCCTCGGTGCTCATGTCGCCCCAGCCCCCACCGCACCCGTGGCCTCGGCGCGCTCCGCCTGGATCGCGCGCTGCACGGCATCACACACGCGGTCCACCTGCGCATCGGTCATCTCGCAGAAGAACGGAAGGGCGATGGTGGAGGCGCTGATGGCCTCGGTCACGGGGAGCTCCCCGGGTCGGTGGCCGTGCTCGTCGCGATAGTAGGGCTGCAGGTGGATGCACGGCAGGTAGGGCTTCGCGCTGATGCCCTCCGCCTCGAGGCGCCCGATGATGGCGTTCCGGTCCAGGTCGGGCGCGAGCCGCGGCGCGTAGACGAACCACGAGCGGCGCTGCGGACCCTCGTACATGGGCGTGACCCCGTCGATCCCGGCCATGCGCTCCTGGTAAAGACCCGCGATCCGGGCGCGGGCGTCCTGCATCCAGTCCAGGCGCTCGATCTGCGCCACGCCGATGGCCGCGTGCACGTCCGACAGGCGGTAGTTGAAGCCCAGCCGCGAGTGCACCAGCCACGCCCCGTCGTCGGAGCGCCCTTGGTTGGTCAGGCTCTTCAGCAGCCGGTACAGGTCATCGTCGTCGGTCAGGATCACCCCGCCCTCCGCGGTGGTGAGCTGTTTGTTGGCGTAGAAGCCGTACACCGCAGGATGACCAAAGGTGCCGAGCTTCCGGCCGTCATAGTCACCGTCGATGGACTGGCAGGCGTCCTCGACGATGCCCAGGCCGTGGCGCCGCGCGATATCCACCAGCGCGGGGACCTCCGCCGGATAGCCGAAGATGTCGACGATGAGGATGGCCTTGGTGCGCGGCGTGATGGCCGCCTCCACCGCCGCGGGGTCCATGTTGAAGGTGAGGGGATCCACCTCCGCGAACACGGGCGTGGCACCGGTGTAGAGGATGACGTTGGCCGACGCCACGAACGAGAACGACGAGGTGATCACCTCGTCGCCGGGCCCGAGGCCCAGGGCGTGCAGGCAGCAGTGCAGGCCGGCAGTCCCGGATGAGCATGCGACCGCGTGCTGCGTGCCGATGCGCTCGGCCCACATCTCCTCGAAGCGCGTCACCGTGGGCCCCAGCGAGAGCTGTCGGGACCGCAGCACATCGTCCACCAGTTCCCGCTCGCGATCGCCGATGACCGGCCGCGCGAGGGGGATCGGCTCGTCGGTGCTCACGCCTCCCGCGCCCCGGAGGCGCTGGGCACCGCGGCCCGCCGCACCCCGTAGTCCAGGCTGTCCACCAGGGCGTCCCACGACGCCGCGATGACGTTCTGGTTCACGCCCATCGTGGACCAGGTGGATGTTCCATCGGTCGAATCGATCAGCACGCGGGTCGTGGCGTCGGTCCCATGGCCCTCGTCGAGGATGCGCACCTTGAAGTTGACCAGCGAGATCGCGTCGAGCTCGGGCACGCGGCCGGCCAGCGCCCGCCGGAGCGCCTTGTCGAGCGCGTTGACGGGGCCGTTCCCCTCGGCAGTGGCGACCAGGCGCTCGCCGCCGTGATGCACGCGCACCGTGGCCTCGGTGATGACGTGACCGGTCTCATCGCGCTCGGTGATGACGCGGAAGGACTCCAGCGCGAACACCGGCTCGTGCACGCCGGCCTCGCGCTCGAGGAGGATGGTGAACGACGCATCGGCGACCTCGAAGTGGTAGCCCTCATGCTCCAGTTCCTTGATGCGGGCGAGGATGCGCGGCGCCAGGTCCGCGTCGGCCTCCACATCGATCCCCGCCTCGCGCGCGCGCTCCAGCACCACGTGACGGCCCGACAGCTCGCTCACCTTCATGCCGCGCTCGTTGCCGACGAGCGCCGGGTCGATGTGCTCGAAGGTGCGGGGATCCGACACCATCCCGGCCACGTGCATACCGCCCTTGTGGGCGAAGGCATTGGCGCCCACGTAGGCCGCCCAGGCATCCGGCGGGAGATTGGCCGTCTCGGCCGCCCAGTGCGAGAGCCTCGTGAGCTCCTCCAGGCCGCCGGGCCGGAGCACCTCGAAGCCCATCTTCAGCGCAAGCGACGGCGCGATGGAGATGAGGTTGGCGTTACCGCAGCGCTCGCCCCACCCGTTGATGGTGCCCTGCACCTGGCGCGCGCCCTGCTGCACCGCCGCAAGGGAGTTCGCCACCGCGCACTCGGCGTCGTTGTGCGTGTGGATCCCCACGCGCGCATCCGGCAGCGCGGCCACCACCTCGCCCGTGATGCGCTCGACCTCCATCGGCAACGTGGCGCCGTTGGTGTCGCACAGGATCACCCAGGTGGCCCCATTGGCGTGCGCCGCGCGGAGGCACTCGATCGCATAATCGGGGTGCTCGCGGTAGGCGTCGAAGAAGTGCTCCGCGTCGTAGAAGACGTCCTTGCCCTCCGAGAGCAGGAACGCCACCGACTCGGCGATCATCGCCAGGTTCTCCTCGCGCGAGACCTTCGTCACCTTCTGCAGGTGGAGGTCCCAGGTCTTTCCCACGATCGTGGAGACCGGGGCGAAGCAGTCCACCATGATCCGCAGCCCGGGGTCATCCGATGCCGCCGTGCCGCGCCGGCGGGTCATCCCGAATGCGGCAATCCGGGTGGCGCCCAGGTCCTCGCGCTCGAGGAGGTCGAACAGCTCGGAGTCCTTCGGGTTGGACGACGGGAAGCCGGCCTCGATCACGTCCACGCCCACGTCGGCCAGGCGCAGGGCAACCTGCAGCTGCTCGCCCACCGACAGGCTCATCCCCTCGCGCTGCATGCCATCGCGAAGGGTGGTGTCGTAGAGGTCGATCCGCTCCATCAGCCCGCCGGTGCCGGGGCCGTCACGTAGTCGAGCCACTGCGACCACCGCGGGTCGCGGCCGTGCACGGCGTCCTCGAACACCTGCTGCAGGCGGCGCGTGATGGGGCCGGGCGGGCCGATCACGTGATCGTCCACCGAGCGGATGGGGCACACCTCGGCGGCGGTGCCGGTCATGAACACCTCATCGGCGTTGTAGAGCTCCGACCGGGCGAGGTCGCGCTCCACCACGTCGTACCCCTCGGCCCGGGCGATCTCCATGATGGAACTGCGCGTGATGCCCTCGAGGATGGCCGCCGACAGCGGCGGCGTGCTGATGAGCCCGTCCTTCACGACGAAGATGTTCTCACCGGAGCCGTCGGCCACCATCCCCTGCTCATTGAGCAGGATCGCCTCCGCGTAGCCGGCCTTCTGGGTCTCGATCTTCGCCAGGATCGAGTTGAGGTACTGGCCACCCGCCTTGGCCGTCGCGGGAATGGTGTTGTTCCCGATGCGGCGCCACGACGACACCTTGGTGTCGATCCCGTTGCGCAGCCCGTCCTCGCCCAGGTAGGCACCCCACACCCAGGCGGCGATGCTCACGTCCACCGGTGCCTCCAGGGGATGCAGCCCCATCACGCCGTAGCCCCGCAGGACGATCGGGCGGATGTAGCAGGCACCCAGGCCGTTGGAGGAGATGACCCCGTGCACGCCCTGGCGCATCTCCTCGCGCGGGTACGGGACGTCCATGAAGTACTGCGCGGCCGACCGCTCCAGGCGGGCCAGGTGGTCGTCCAGACGGAATACCGCCACGCCCCCCTCGGCGTCGTATGCGCGGATGCCCTCGAAGACGGACGAGCCGTAGTGCAGCCCGTGGGACAGCACGTGGACCTTGGCATCGTGCCAGTCCACGAGCGATCCGTTCATCCAGATCTTCTCGGCTTCCTGCATGCGTGGGTGCCCTTCCCGGTCGGAACAGGCGCCGGATGCCCGGCGTCCGGGGGAGTCTAGCCCGCGGCGGACATCAGCAACTCGCCCATTTCGTGGGTGGAGCACGTGCCGCCGAGGTCACGGGTGCTGTGGCCCATTCCGAGGACCTCGTCGACCGCGCGCTCGATGGCCGATGCCGCGTGCGGGGCGTCCAACGAGTAGCGCAGCATCATGGCTGCCGACAGGCAGGTGGCGATGGGGTTGGCGATGCCCATGTCGGCGATATCCGGGGCGGAGCCGTGCACGGGCTCGTACAGGCCCGGCCCGTGCCCGCCCAGGCTGGCCGACGGCAGGAGCCCGATGGAGCCGGAGATCATCGCCGCCTCATCGGAGAGGATGTCGCCGAACATGTTCTCGGTGACGATGACATCGAAGTCGGCAGGGCGGCTGACCAGCTGCATGGCGGCGTTGTCCACCAGCATGTGCTCCAGTTCCACGTCCGGGTGCTCCTGCGCCACGCGGATCACCTCGTCCCGCCACAACCGCGAGCTCTCGAGCACGTTGGCCTTGTCCACCGATGTCACCTTGCCGCGTCGGGTAAGGGCCGACTCGAAGGCCACCTCCGCCACGCGGCGAATCTCCTCGCGGCTGTACGTGCAGGTGTCAAACGCGCTGTCGCCCCGGCGCCCGCTCTCCCCGAAGTAGATGCCGCCGGTCAGTTCGCGCACCACCAGCAGATCGGTGCCCTCGATGCGCTCGGTGCGCAGGGGGCTGCTCTCGTACAGGGACGGGATGGGCTTGACGGGGCGCAGGTTGGCGAACAGGCCGAGCCCCGCACGCAGCGCGAGGAGCGCCTGCTCGGGCCGAGGATCCTCCGGGTTCGTCGTGTCCCACTTCGGGCCCCCCACGGCGCCCAGCAGCACGGCACTGGACGCCTGGCAGGCCTCCATCACGCCGTCCGGGAGCGGCGTGCCATAGGTGTCGATGGCGCACCCGCCCACCGCGTGCGACTCCCACTCCACCTGCATGTCGTCGATCGGGGCGACGTGGTCCACGAGGCGCCGGGCCTCGCCGATCACCTCCGGGCCGATCCCGTCACCGGGCAGCAGCACCACCTTGACCTCGCGCATCGTCCCTCCG
>CAZPAT010000095.1:3056-5435 GCA_964584485.1 uncultured Bifidobacterium sp. | reverse complement strand
ACGCTCGCGGTGGGGCCGCTGGCCCGGGTGCCGCTGGTGCGGGGGGCCGTGCGCATGGCCGAGATGATGCTGGTGGTGCCCGCTGCCCGGAGGGGCGTGCCGCAGGCGCGCCTGGCGTTCGAGGACGGCCCCATCGCGCCGCTGATGGCGGGGTCGATGGCGGCCACGGCGGCCTCGCGGCGCATGCTGCGATCGGGCCTGGCCCAGGAGGCCGCTGCGGCGGTGCTGGCCCTCGCGCCCGCGCTCATCGCCCTGCGGTCATCCGATGCCGCCGCGTGGCATGCCGTGGAGCACAAGAGCATCGCCGCCTACGAACGGGCAGGCGAAGATGGGCTGGCCGACAACGCGCTTGACCCCAAGGAGCACGACCGGTGCGGCAGCAACCTGGTGCTGCCCCTGGTGATGGCCACCGCCGCCGGCAACCTGCTGGTGCGGCGCCTGCCGTCGCGCCGGGCGCGGCTGGCCGGACGCGTGGCCGCGATGGCCGCGGGGGTCGGAGCCGCCGTCGAGGCCTTCTCATTCGCCGAGCGCCATCCGCGCAGCGCGGTGGGCAGGGCCGTCCATGCCGCCGGGCACGCCATCCAGGCCGGGTTCGTCACCCGCGAGCCCAGCGCCGCGCAACTGGGCGTGGGCCGCGCGGCCATGCACGAGGTGCTGCGCGCCGAGCGCGCCGCCGGAGCACCCGCATGAACCTGCGCGCCGCCATCGCCGGGCTCGCTGTCGTCGCCGCCCTCGCGCCCGCTGCGCAGGCCCACATCTCGGTGTCGCCGGAGAGCGTCGTGCTGCGCGAGTCGACCGAGTTCACCATCACGGTCCCCGCGGAGGGTGGGCTCACCACCAACCGGGTGCAGGTGCTGTTCCCATCGCAGGTGAGCGTGTACGCCGTGGCCGACGCGCCCGGATGGACCACGCGCATCCTCCGGCGCGCCGACGGCCGCCTGCGCGGGGCCGAATGGACGGGCGGGACGATCCCGCCGGACCAGTACGCCACGTTCACGGTGCTGGGCACGCCCTTCGAGGAGGGCACCAGCGTGTGGCGCAGCGAACAGGGCACCACGAACGGCAAGGTGAAGAAGTGGACCGGACCGCCCGAGACCGGGGAGGAGACCGCGCCCGAGACCGGACCGGACGCACCCGGCCCCGCATGGGCCGTCGAGGTGACGGCCGAGCCGGTGCAGGCAGCCGCGGCCGGCGGTGACGGTGGCGGAGCCCTGTGGGCGGCCGTCGCGGGAATCGCGCTGGGGACCCTGGCGCTCGTGGGCGTGGGGCTGCTGTGGTCATCGCGCCCCGCGGACCTGCCGCCCGACGGGCCGGAGGACGAGCCCGCGCCATGAGCGCCCCCGCGGATCGTCCGCGCCTTCCCCCCGCGACGTTCCAGCTGCCCGTGGAGCGGATGCGCGACGGGTACTACAGCGATGCCTACTTCACGTTCACGCGCGAGGTGCTGGAGGGGGACGGCCATCATCCCCGCGTGTTGATGCAGGTGTTCCAGCGCGAGGACGCAGTGCTGGGCGGCGTGGATGAGGCCCTCGCGATCCTCGCGCTGTGCTCGGGCCGGCGCACCGGCGCCGGGTGGCAGGACGGAGCGGCCGACCTGGAGGTGCGCGCCCTGCACGACGGCGACGACATCGCCCCATGGGAGACGGTGCTGTCGATCGAGGGCGACTACTCGCTCTTCGCGCACCTGGAGACCCTGGTGCTGGGCGTGCTGGGCCGGAGGACGCTGATCAGCCGGAACGTGCGTGCGGTGGTGGAGGCCGCGCGCGGCAAGCCCATCCTGTACTTCCCCGCCCGCTTCGACCACTGGCAGGTGCAGACCGGCGACGGCTGGGCCGCCCACGTGGCCGGGGCGATCGGCGTGAGCACCGATGCCCAGGCGTCGTGGTGGGGCGGGCGCGGCATGGGCACGGTGCCCCACGGGCTGATCGCCGCCTACGGGGGCGACACCGTGACCGCCGCCCGGAAGTTCGCCGGCAGGTTCGCCCGCGACCTGAACGTGATCGTGCTCGTGGACTACGAGAACGACTCGGTGCGCACCGCCCTTGAGGTGGCCGATGCGCTGGGCGATGACCTGTGGGGGGTGCGCCTGGATACCTCGAGCACCATGGTGGACCGCAGCCTGTGGCAGGAGATGGGCACGTTCACGCCCACGGGCGTGGTGCCGGAACTTGTGCGCAAGGTGCGGGAGGCGCTGGACCACGCCGGGCACGGGCGCGTGCGGATCGTGGCATCCGGCGGCTTCGACGCCGCGAAGATCGACGCGTTCGAGCGGGCGGGAGTGCCCGTGGACGCCTACGGCGTGGGGTCGAGCCTGCTGCTGGGGGCCAACGACTTCACCGGCGACATCGTGCGCGTGGACGGCAGGCCGTGCGCCAAGGT
>CAZPAT010000095.1:0-2956 GCA_964584485.1 uncultured Bifidobacterium sp. | reverse complement strand
TACGTGGTCGCCGACCTGGACGACGCGATTCCCGCCTACCGCGACGCCCTGGGAATGCCCGTGGGACCGCGCGAGGTGATGCCCGAGCAGGGCGTGGAAGCCGTGCTGCTGGGCGCCGGACCCTCGTACGTGGAGCTGATCGCGCCGGTGGCGGACGACACCGGCGTAGCCCGGTTCCTAGCCAAGAGGGGCCCGGGCATGCATCATGTGGCATTCGCCGTTCCCCATCTGCCGTCCGCACTGCGCGAATTGTCGGATGAGGGCGTCGAATTGATCGACTCCGCGCCGCGGCGCGGGCTGGGCGGGCACATGGTGGCGTTCCTCCATCCGCGTTCGACGGGCGGGGTGCTCACCGAACTCGTCGAAGACCATTGAGAGCAGCGCACGACACGTCGGAGGCCTGACGCGTGAAGATCCGTTACATCGAGCCGAAGCCCCGCGGGGCGACGATCTACGAGATCGCCAACCTGCCCAAGCTGGGTCTTCCCCTCCTGGCCGCGATCGCGCGCGACACGTACGACGACGTGGACCAGCACATCTACTGCGAGCTGATCCGCAACGTGGAGGTGGACTGGGACGACGTGCTCACCGCCGACCTGGTGTGCATCTCGACCACCACCAACACCACGCTGGAGGGCTACCGGTACGCCGACCGCTGCCGCGCCGCCGGCATCCCCGTGCTGTTCGGGGGCTCGCACGTGACCTTCATGGCGCACGAGGCCCTGGAGCACGCCGACTACGTCATCCGCCGTGAGGGCCACGTGGGCTTCGGGCAGTTCCTCGAGTGGTTCCGGGGCGATCGCGACCCGGCGGGCCTGCACGAGATCATGGGCCTGTCGTTCATCGAGGACGGCGCGCAGGTGGACAACCCCGAGGCGCCGATGGCGTCGGGTGACGACCTCGACAACCTGCCCTTCCCCGCGCTGGACCTGCTGGAGGGCCACGAGCGGATGGTGACCCACCCCATCATGATGAAGTGGGGCTGCCCGTACGACTGCTCGTTCTGCAGCGTCATCAAGATGTTCGGCCGCAAGCTGCGCACGCGCTCGGTGGAGAACATGATGGAGGAGCTCCGGGGCGTGAACCCCGAGCGCGTCTTCTTCTACGACGACATCTTCATCGTCGACAAGAAGCAGGCGAAGTCGCTGTTCCGGGCGATGATCGACGAGGACATCACGCCCCAGTGGACGGCGCAGATCCGCGCCGACTCGATCTACAAGAGCAAGCAGACGCTCGAGCCCGACCACGAACTGCTGTCGCTCATGCGCGACTCGGGCTGCTACATGGTGTACATCGGGTTCGAGAGCATCACGCAGGAGGGCCTGGACGCCTACAACAAGAAGCAGAAGGTCGAGCACATCACGACCTCGATCAAGCTGCTGCACGACTACGGCATCCGCGTGCACGGGATGTTCGTGGTGGGCGCCGACACCGACACGCCCGACACCATCCGCGCCACGGTGGACTTCGCCATCGAGCACGGCGTGGACACCCTGCAGATGATGATGCTCACCACCCTTCCGGGCACGGCATTCGACGCCCAGATGCGAGCGGAGGGCCGGGTGCTGACCGATGACTACTCGTTGTACGACGGCCACCACTGCATCATCCAGCCCAAGCAGATGACGCCGTACCAGCTCCAGATGGAGACCTGGAAGAACATGCTGCGCTTCTACTCGAAGAAGACGCCGTGGGAGCTGGGGCGCAAGGAGATCCGGGCGAACCTGTTCCAGTTCCTGCGCCTGCTGACCGAGTTCCGCTTCATGCGCAACCTGCCGAACGCGATCCGCCTGTGGCTGACCAACCGCCCGTCGGAGAGCTTCAAGCTGATCCGCACCACCATCTCGCGGCGCGGCATGCGCACGATCTACGAGACGCTGGGCGTGGCGATCTTCCGCGCGTACGGGCGGAAGCAGCTGCTGAAGTTCACCGACCAGCCCGAGTCGATGGTGCATCTCGACGAGATCCGCCGCCTGCCGGCATGGACGCCCCCGTCCGAGGGCGATGAGCCGCAGGGGCAGGAGTCGCCGTCGCTCAAGGTACTTTCGTGAGCCGACGCATCGAGCTGGGCCTCGAGGGCGGCGGCGTCCTTCTCCTCACCGTGGGGGATTCCGACGTCGCCGCCCTGCGGGGCGCCCTCGGTGGTTCCGGGTTCCATGACGTGGCGTCTGAGGAGGGCGAGCACGCCGTGGACCTTGGGAAGGTCGTGTACCTGCGCGTGCTTCCCGGCGAGGTGACCGGGCGCATCGGCTTCAGCGGGGCCTGAGCTGCAACTCGGGCTCGTCGGCCTCACCAACTCCGGCAAGACCGCCCTCTTCAACCTCGTCACGGGCGGGGAGGCGGACGTCGCGCCGTACCCGTTCACCACGCGCGAGCCCAACGTGGGCGTGGCCTCGGTGCCCGACCCGCGTATCGATGCGATCGCCGATGTGCAGGACATCCCCAACCGGGTCACGGCCAAGGTGGAGGTGGTGGACATCGCCGGGCTCAGCGAGGGCGCGGGCCAGGGCGAGGGCCTGGGCGGCGCGGCACTCGGGCGCATCCGCGAGCTCGAGGCGATGGTGCACGTGCTGCGGGGCTTCGCCAACTCCGAGGTTCCCCACCCCCTCGAGCGCCCGGTGGACCCACTGGCCGATGCCCGGGACGTGGACGAGGAACTGATCCTGGCCGATGCCGGTCAGGTGGAGCGCCGGATGGAGAAGGTGCAGAAGGGCGTGCGCGCCGGCGACCCCGAGGCAAAGGCCGAGGCCGCGGCGCTCGACGCAATAACTGCGCAGCTCGCCGCGGGGCTGCCGGTGCGCACCATGGCCGATGACGATGCGCTGGCGGTGGCACGGGCCATGGGCCTGCTCACGGCCAAGCCCGTGCTTTACCTGGTGAACACCGATGACCCGGGCGAGCCCCCCGTGGAGATCGCGGAGTACGCCGCCGAGCAGGGCGCGCAGGCCCTGGCGCT
>CAZPAT010000094.1:2500-5442 GCA_964584485.1 uncultured Bifidobacterium sp. | reverse complement strand
TCGGCGCGGATGTCGGCGATGCGGCCGTCCTCCACGAGGATGTCCAGGAAGCACTCGTCCCCGCACACCGGGTTGTTCTCGTGCACCGACGCCGAGGGGTCCTCGATACGACCGCGGCCACGCCGGTTGCGGTAGTGGTCGAGGATGAGCTGCTGGTAGAGATCATCGAGCCCTCCCATCAGGCGGCCCCGAACCACTGCCGGCAGTCCACCAGGGCATCGCGCAGCGCGACGACGTCGGCGGCGGTGGTGTACAGGTAGGCGCTGGCGCGCGCGGTGCTCTGCACGCCCAGCGCCCGCATGAGCGGCTTGGTGCAGTGGTGGCCCGCGCGCACGCACACCCCGCGGCTGTCGAGGAACTGGCCGATGTCGTGGGGGTGCACGCCGTCCAGCGCAAAGCTGAACGACGCCCCCCGGCGCCGCGGGTCACGCGGGCCGTACAGGGTGAGCCCCGGTACCTCGTCGAGCGCGTCGATCATGGCGCGCGCGATCTCCTGCTCGTGGGCGCGGATGCGGTCCGGGCCGATGTCCTCCAGGAATCGCACGGCCTCCCCGAGGCCGACCGCCTCGGCGATCGGCGGGGTGCCGGCCTCGAACTTCCATGGGATGTCATTCCAGGTGGACCCGTCCGTGGTGACGTCGGAGATCATCTCGCCGCCACCCAGGAAGGGCTCCATCTCGCGCAGCAGGCCGGGTGCGGCGGCCAGCACGCCGATGCCGGTGGGTCCGCACATCTTGTGACCGGTGAAGACCAGCGCGTCGCTTCCGATTGCCGCGGCATCCACCGGCATGTGGGGCACGCTCTGGGTGGCGTCCACCAGCGTGAGCGATCCCTCGGCATGCGCCATCGCCACGATCTCTTCGACCGGGTTGATGGTTCCCAGGGTGTTCGACACGTGCACGACCGCCACCATGCGCGTGCGCGGACCGACAAGGCCGCGCAGCGCGTCCATGTCGAGGTCTCCCGCGGGGGTGACCGGGCAGAACCGCACGACGGCGCCCGTCATGGCGGCCACCAGCTGCCACGGGACGGTGTTGGAGTGGTGCTCCATCATGGTGACCACGATCTCGTCGCCGGCCCGGAGCTCGCGGGCACCCCATGCCCACGCCACCAGGTTGATGGCCTCGGTGGCGTTCTTGGTGAACACCGTTGCCTCGCGCGGGTGGTTCACCAGCCGGGCCGCGGCGTCGCGACCCGCCTCGAACCGGTCGGTGGCCTCGGCCGCGAGGTGGTAGACGCCGCGATGCACGTTGGCATTGGCCTCGCGGTAGTACGCGTCCATGGCGTCGAGCACCCGCAGCGGCTTCTGCGAGGTGGCGGCGGAGTCGAGGTAGTGCAGCGGACCGCCGTCCGGACGCGGAGCGGCGAGGATGGGGAACTCCGCGCGGATGGCCGCGGGGTCGAGTGCGATTTGCGCGGGGTTCCCCATGTGCGCGCTAGCGGGGCGAGCTCGCCGCCTCGGCCGAGCCGAACTCCACGTAGCCCTTCTCCTCGAGGTGCTGCGCCAGCTCGGGGCCACCGGTCTGGGCGATGCGGCCCTCGAACATCACGTGGACGACATCCGGCTGGATGTAGTTCAGGATGCGCGTGTAGTGCGTGATGATGAGGACGCCGAGGTCGGGTCCGCGCTGCGCGTTCACGCCCTCCGACACGATGCGCAGGGCATCCACGTCCAGCCCCGAGTCGGTCTCGTCGAGGATCGCGAACTTGGGCTCGAGCAGTGCCATCTGCAGGATCTCGTGCCGCTTCTTCTCGCCGCCCGAGAAGCCCTCGTTCAGGTAGCGGTCGGCGAACGACGGGTCGAACTGCAGGAGCGCGCTCTTCTCCCTGAAGAGCTTCGCGAACTCGCGCACCGGCAGCTCCTCGCCCCGCGTGGCGTTGACGGCGCTGCGCAGGAAGTTCATCACCGACACGCCGGGGACCTCGACGGGGTACTGCATGGCCAGGAACAGCCCGGCCTGGGCGCGCTCGTCGGCCTCCATCTCGGCCAGGTCCTTGCCGTCGAAGAACACCGAGCCGCCGGTGATCTCGTAGCGGGGGTGGCCGGCGAGTGCGTAGGCCAGGGTGCTCTTGCCCGAGCCGTTCGGTCCCATGAGCGCGTGCACCTCGCCCTGCGGCACCTCGAGGTCGACGCCCTTCAGGATGGGCTTGTCATCAACGGCCACCTCGAGGCCCTCGATCTTCAGGATGGGGTCAGCCACGGAAGCGGTTCTCCTTGTGCGTTACGGGGTGTCGAACGGATGCGGGGTGCTGGGGGTGGTGCCGACGAGCACGCGGCCGTCCCGGATCTCCACCGGGAACACCGGCAGCGGTGCGGTGGCGGGCGGGGTGATGGCGGCGCCGTCGTCCAGGCGGAAGTACGCGCCATGGCGCGGGCACTCCACCCGCCCCATGTCGGGGTCCAGCCAGCCGGCGCTGAGCGATGCCATGCCGTGGGTGCAGGTGTCGTGCACGGCATGGAACGTGCCGTCCACGTTGGCCAGGCACACCGGCTGGCCGTCCACCTCCACCCGCACCATGGTTCCCGGCGGCACCTCGTCGGCCGCCGCGACGTCCACCTGGCTCATCGCACCTTCGCGCGGGCCGCGGCCTCGAGCTCCTCGCGGAGCTCATCGAACGAGATCTCGTCGAGCACCTCCTGGAAGAACCCGTAGACGATCTGGTGCTTGGCCTCCAACTCGGGCACGCCACGGCTCATCAGGTAGAAGAGCTGCTCGTCGTCCACCCGGCCCACGGCGCCCGCGTGCGAGCACTTGACCTCCGCGGTCTCGATCTCGAGGAACGGGATGGTGTCGGCACGCGCCCCCTCGTTGAGGATGAGGTTGCGGTTCGTCTGGTAGGCGTCGGTACCGGGGGCGCCCGGGGGCACCACGAGGTTGCCGAAGAACACCGTGTGGGCGGTGTCCTGGATGGCCCCCTTGTACAGCAGGTTCGAGTACGCC
>CAZPAT010000094.1:0-2400 GCA_964584485.1 uncultured Bifidobacterium sp. | reverse complement strand
GGCGGCGCTGCGGGCCTCGGCGGCCCAGGCGGGTGCCTCAGCCAATGGAGCCCTCCATCTGCAGCTCGATCAGGCGGTTCAGCTCCACCGCGTACTCCATGGGCAGTTCCTTCGCGATGGGCTCGATGAACCCGCGCACGATCATGGCCATGGCCTCCTCCTCGCTGAGCCCGCGGCTCATGAGGTAGAAGATCTGGTCGTCGGCAACCTTGCTGACCGTCGCCTCATGGCCGATGGAGGTGTCCTCCTCCTGGATGTCCATGTAGGGGTAGGTGTCCGAGCGGCTGTCCTCGTCCAGCAGCAGCGCGTCGCACACCACCGACGCCTTCACGCGCCGGGCGCCCGGCTCCACCTTCACCAGGCCGCGGTAGCTGGTGCGGCCGCCGCCCTGCGAGATGGACTTGCTGACGATGGTGGAGGAGGTGTCGGGTGCCACGTGCACCATCTTGGCGCCCGCGTCCTGGTGCATCCCCTCGCCGGCCATGGCCACGGACAGCACCTCGCCGCGGGCGCGCGGGCCCACCATCCACACCGCCGGGTACTTCATGGTGAGCTTGCTGCCAAGGTTGCCGTCGATCCACTCCATCACGGCGTCCTCGTGCGCCACTGCGCGCTTGGTCACGAGGTTGTAGACGTTGTTCGACCAGTTCTGGATGGTCGAGTAGCGGCACCGGGCACCCTTCTTCACGATGATCTCGACCACCGCGGAGTGCAGGGAATCGGCCGAGTAGGTGGGCGCGGTGCATCCCTCCACGTAGTGCACGTAGGAGTTCGGCTCGCAGATGATGAGCGTGCGCTCGAACTGCCCCATGCTCTCGGCGTTGATGCGGAAGTAGGCCTGCAGGGGGATCTCCACCTCCACGCCCTCCGGCACCCAGATGAACGAGCCACCGGACCACACGGCCGAGTTGAGCGCGGCGAACGTGTTGTCGCCCGGCGGGATGACGGTGGCCCAGTGCTCGCGGAAGAGGTCCTCGTGCTCGCGCAGGGCCGTGTCGGTGTCGCAGAAGATGACGCCCTTCTGCTCCAGGTCCTCGCGGATGGAGTGGTAGACGACCTCCGACTCGTACTGCGCCGAGACGCCGGCAAGGAACTTCTGCTCGGCCTCGGGAATGCCCAGGCGATCGAAGGTCTTGCGGATGTCGTCGGGCACGTCGTCCCACGAGCGGCCCTGCTCCTCGGCCGCCTTGATGTAGTAGTAGATGTCCTGGTAGTCGAGCTCGGACAGGTCGCCGCCCCAGTCCGGGATCTCACGGCTCTCGAAGATCTCCAGCGATCGGAGCCGGAACTTGGTCATCCACTCGGGCTCGCCCTTGAGCATGGAGATCTCGCGGACGATGTCGGCATTCAGGCCCTTCTTGGGCTCGAAGACGTAGTTGGCCGGGTCGTGCCAGCCGAACTTGTATGTGGTGTCGATGTCGAGTTCGGGCTTCGCCGTCGACAATGCGGACGCTCCTTCGGGGTGGCCGTCAGACGACTCTAAAGGCTACGTGCATTTCCCGAACAATCAAGCCGTACGGATGGGCGGGCCGGTCGGTTCGGCGCCATCGCCCGGTCGTCGTATCCTTGTGCGTGGCAGGCACCCGAGAGGACTCGCGTGACGACCGACCCGGCAACCCTTCCCGACGACGAGCAGGAGATCCAGCGGATGGTCTCCGCGCTCGGCGACCCCACGCGTCGCCGGGTGTTCTTCACGGTGCGCGAGGCCGGGGTCCTGATGGGCAAGGACGAGGTGGCAGAGGCCGTGGGCATCACCCGCCGGCTGGCGGGCTTCCACCTCGACAAGCTCGTGGAGCAGGGGTTCCTGCGCGCGGAGTTCCAGCGCCGCACGGGGCGCAGCGGCCCCGGCGCGGGCCGCCCCGCGAAGCTGTATGCGCTCGACGAGGCCGAGGTGGACTCCCGCCTGCAGGTGAAGCACTACGACCTGCTTGCCGAGCTCCTGCTGAAGGCCATGAGCGACCGCTCGGGCGAGGACCCGCAGCAGGTGCTGGAGCGGGTGGGCTACGAGTTCGGCCGCGAACTGGGCCAGGCAGAGCGGGACGCCGGCCGCAGCCCGTCGTACTCATCCACCACCGACGCCGTGGCCGGGGTGGTGGGGGTGCTCACGCGCTTCGGATTCGGCGCAACCGCGAACGACGACGGCCGCATCACGCTGCGCGCGTGTCCGTTCGAGGAGATGGCCAAGGTGGACCCGCAGCGGGTGTGCGGGCTGGATCGCGCCATCTGGCGCGGCGTGCTGTCGGCGTTCAATCCCGACGCCACGCTGTCGGGGGCGAGCTCCACGGCCGAGGGCGATGCGGCGTGCGCCGCCCTCGTGGTGGAGGACGAGGGGCCCTAGAGCTCCTTCAGGCGGCTGGTCCCGAACAGCCAGAAGATCCAGCCGAACAGGACGGTCATGAG
>CAZPAT010000093.1:0-5512 GCA_964584485.1 uncultured Bifidobacterium sp. | reverse complement strand
GCCGTGACTACCGGCGATGGGCGTTCGAGAGCGCCGCGCTGGACCTGGCCCTGCGGCAGGCCGGCCAGCCGCTGTGGCGCGTGCTCGGAGTCGAGCCGCGCCCCGTGGACTTCGTGATCTCCACCGGCATCGGCGAACCGCCGGATGTCGCGCGCGTGCTCGACTGGGCGGAGGCAATGCCGGGCATCGGATTCAAGGTGGATGCCACGCCGTCGTGGACGCGCGAGGTGGCGCGCGCGCTGGCGGCGGGCGCGCAGGTGGAGGTGGTGGACCTGAAGGGCCACTACCCGGGCAAGGAGGT
The DNA here is from genome assembly GCA_964584485.1 of uncultured Bifidobacterium sp. Taxonomy (GTDB): domain Bacteria; phylum Actinomycetota; class Thermoleophilia; order Miltoncostaeales; family Miltoncostaeaceae; genus SYFI01. The sequence goes on along the minus strand of CAZPAT010000093.1, from coordinate 5,211 downwards.
GGACCCGGGAGCCGACCCGGCCCTGTACGCGATGGTGGCCGAGGAGTTCCCCGGCGCGTGGCTGGAGGATCCGCGCGTGGACGCCCGCACGCGCATCGCGCTCGCGGGGGCCGAGCAGCGCGTCACCTGGGATGCGCCCCTGCACGCGGCCGACGACATCGACTCCATGCCCATCACCCCGCGCACCGTGAACGTGAAGCCGTCACGGCTGGGATCGGTGCAGGCGCTGCTCGACCTGTACGACCGCATCGCGCGCGACGGCCTGGGGGCCTATGGGGGCGGGCAGTACGAGATCGGGCCGGGACGCGGGCAGATCCAGTACCTGGCATCACTCTTCCACCCCGACGCCCCGAACGACACATCACCCGTGGCGTACCACCGGCCGCCGCGCAGCGGACTGCCCACCAGCCCGCTGCCGACGGCGGCATCGGCCACCGGCTTCCGTTGGGGGGACGAGGGGAACTAGGAGGCGGCGCCCGCCGTTTCGGTCATCTCCCGGGCGGCGATGAGGCGGCCCCACGCGGCCTCCTCGGCGCGCTGGTGCTCGTCGTCGCTCGCGTACAGGTGGCCACCCCGCGAAACGCGCAGGTAGTCGGCCATGGCGCGCTCGAGTTCCTCGTCGGGAGTTCTCGGGCGCCGGGTGGGAACTTCGCTGCTCACCACGTCACCTCCTGACCGTTGGAGCACACCGTAGCGCGGCCCCCGGACCCATGCCCCCAATGACGTTCCGGAGTGCAGCGGCGTCTCACGGGGTGATCCGCGGGCGCGGGTAAAGTGCCACAATCGCTCCGGACGCCACCACCGCCGACCCCGAGACCCCGCTGCAGAAGGCGCAGCGATGGCGGGGGTTCCTTGCGTTTGTCCTGCTCGCACTGTCGATCCTGTGCCTGGTGCTGGGCAGCCTGTTCGTGTGGATGCGGGTGTCGGCGTTCCAGCCCGACGGCTATGTGGCCTCGGCGCTGCAGGTGGAGGGCCGCACGCTGTTGCGCGAGAAGGTCGTGCAGTACGTGGAGGACGACCTGCTACCGCAGGAGCGCGCGAACCAACTGGCCAACCAGGCGGTATCGCGGCTTCCGGTGGACGACACGCAGAAGGCCCTGCTGGCCACCGGCATCAGCACCGCGGTCCGGTCACAGGTGGGCAACGCGGTGAACGCATTCCTCGACTCACGCGCCGGGCAGGACATCGGTGAGGCCATCACCTCGCGCCTGAGCGAGGAGATCGTGGCGCTGGTGCGCAACGAACCCGGCATCTTCCAGTTCGAGGGCGATGCCATCGTGCTGGACACCACAGCCATCGCGCAGAAGGCCCGGGCGCAGGTGGAGGATGCACTGGGCGAGTTCGCGGCATACCTGCCGCCGCCGCGCGAGGGGGCTGACCGCACCATCACCCTGGTGCAGGGCGACTACGTGGTGACCATCCAGGACGCCATCTCCATCATCTGGACGCTGGCATGGGTGCTGCCATTGCTATTCGCGGTGCTGCTGGTCGCCGGCATCATCACGGCGCGCAACCGGCGCAGCGCGGCGTTCCGGGCGATGATCGCCATCGTGGTGGCCATCATCATCACCACCATCACCATCCGGATCGCCCGCGGCGTGATCTCGGGCCTCGTAAGCGACCCCGCCACGCAGGACGTGGTGGACGCCATCCTGGGATCGGCAACGAAGGATCTGATTTCGCAGACCCTGTGGGTGTCGTTCTTCGCCGCGCTGATCGGCGGTGGCCTGTGGCTGCTGGGGCCGGACAAGCCCGCGCGCCATGCACGGGGGTGGATTGCCGCCCGATGGCATGACCTGCGGACAGGTTCGGCGTCGGACGCCGGGCGCATCACGGAGTTCTCACGCACCTACCGGCGCCAGTTGGAGATCGGCGGGCTGATCATCGCGGCCGTCGTGCTGATCGCGATGTCGTCCATCGGCCTGGCCACGTGGATCCTGGCCCTGGTGGCGGTCGCCGTGTGGTTCGCGCTGATCGAGTACGCGGCGTGCGCCGGGTGGATGCAGTCGGTGGCCAACTGGATCGCCGGCCTGCGGAGGCAGCCCGCCGCGTAGCGCCATGGCGCCGCGCGGATACGAACATGTGTTCGCTATGGTCCCCCGCGCATGGGGGACCCGGTGGAGGACATCATCCGCGTGGCCGCGCTCACGATGAGCGAGGACCAGGCCGACCGCCTGATCGGATGGATCGCGCTCCGCACCGGGCGCAGCAAGGCGCTGGCCAGAGGCGACGACACCCTGGCGCGCCTGCGGCACGTGGCGGAGAACTGGCTGGATGACGACCAGCGACGTCGACTTGCCGGCTGGATCGCCCGCAAGGTGGCCCTGGGCGAGGATCCGGTCCCGGCGTCCCCGGGCGCCATGCGGCATGCACGCGGGGCCTCTGACAGCCTGCCGTCATGAACAGCATCGACACCCCGCTCACGCGGCTGCTCGGCATCCGCCGGCCGATCCTCCTGGCCGGGATGGCCGGGGGGCCCACCACCCCCGAGCTGGTCGCCGCCGTCTCGCGGGCCGGAGGCCTGGGCGTGTTCGGCCTGGCGGGGATGCAACCGGACGCGGTGCACTCCGCCGTGCGGGCCGCGGTGGAGATGTCCGGAGGTGCCCCCGTCGGGGTGAACGTGCTCATCTCCCCGGAGATCGCGCGGCCAGGGGCAAACCCCGCGCGGATGGATGCGGTGCTGGCCGGGATGCGGGCGCGGATGGGCCTTCCGCATCCACCTCTCCCGCCTCCGCCGGCGGCCTCCCCGCGGGAACTGGCGGAGGCCGGCATTGACGCCGGGGCCTCGGTCGTGGCGACCGGGCTGGGTGATCCGTCGGCCGTGGCAGACATCGCGCGCGCTGCGGGTGCGCCGCTCATCGCCATGGCCAGCACCGTGCAGGACGCGGTACGGATGGTGCAATCCGGGGCCGACGCGGTCGTGGCGCAGGGATCCGAGGCCGGCGGCCACCGTTCGAACATCGATGTCCCGGAGGATTCCGCGGTACCGCTGGTCGGGACCCTGGCCCTGGTGCGCCAGGTGGTGCGTGCGGTGGATGTTCCCGTGGTGGCCGCCGGGGGCATCATGGACGGGGCCGGGGTGGCGGCCGCACTTGCGCTTGGCGCCACGGGCGCGCAACTGGGCACGGCCTTCCTCGTGGCGGATGAGGCCGGCGTGCCCCCGGGGTGGCGCGGCCGGCTGCGCGACGCCACCGACGACGGCACCGTCATCACCCGGTCGCTGTCGGGCCGCCCTGCCCGCGGCCTCCCGAATGCCATCACCCGCGCCCTCGACGTTCCCGGGGCGCTGGGATGGCCAGGCCAGAACGCCGCGACCGCCGACGTGCGCCGGGCGGCGGCCGCCGCCGACGACCCGGATCACATGGCGCTGTGGGCGGGCCAGGCAGCGGCGCTCGCCGGGCCGGACCGGCCGGCGCGCCGGATCATGGATTCCCTGATCGACGAGGCGCGCGCGACCATGCAGCGCCTCGGGGAGATGGCCGCGCGCTAGGAGCCCCGTGGGGTCCTGCGCGTGGTGACCGGCTCGCGCCCCTCCGCTGCCCGGGGATGGGCAGTCCGGAACGCCTGCTCGGTGCAGCACCCCTCGTCGCGATGCGGGAACGTGGGGTCGATGGCGGCCTTGCAGCGACCGTTCGGTGCTCCCTCCGCGCGCAGCGCGCCGAACCCCGGGTGCGTGGCCTCCTGCTCCTGCAGGCGCCGCAGGTCGACCTCGGCGGTGAACACCCCGTCGATGCAGCCGATCCACCGCACGCCATCGTTGTCGTGCGCATACATTCGCGGGCATTCGGTGGCCACGCAGTGGGCCGGGTACACCACGCGCTCACATCGCACCGGGCATGCGCGGCACGACCCGTGCTGGGGAGGGCTGCTCACGGCCCCAGTGAAGCGCGGGCCGCCGGGGCGATCAAGCCACGGCGCGCTCGCCGAACATGCTCTTCAGCGACGCCAGCAGCCCGCGGTCGGCGGGGTCCACCTGGTACTCGCTGCCCAGGCGCATGCGGGTCTCCCCCTCCGGCGTGCGCAGCGCCACGATCACGCAGGCCTCGCCCGGGTGGTCGCTGAAGAGCTTCTTCAGCAGCCCCATGTCGGCCGCTGCGAATCGCGAGGCGTCCACCTCCAGCAGCAGGCGGTCCTCCTCATCGGCCGGGTCGGGCTGGAAGGGCTCGACCGCCTGGGCCACCAGCTTGGTCTCACCCTCGCCCTTCTGGTCGATGCGCCCGGTGATGAGCACCAGGGAGTCCTCGGCCAGGATCTCCCGCGCGGCGGTGAGGACCTGGGGCACCACCACCACCTCGATCTGCCCCTCGAGGTCGTCGAGGCGCACGAATGCCATGGGCTCGCCGCGCTTGGTGGTGATGTTCTTCACCGCGCCCACGATGCCGCCCAGGGTGACCGACTGCCCGTCGGCGCATGTACCGACCTCGCCGATGGTCACTGTGGTCAGGCGCTTCAGCTGCCGCCGGCAGTCGGCCAGGGGATGGCTGGACACGTACAGGCCGATGGCCTCCTTCTCCCCGGCCAGCAGGTCGTCCTTGTCCATCTCGGGCATCGTGATGGGCAGGTCCGCGTCCAGGGACCCCGCGCCGGCGTCCTCCAGCAGGCCGAACAGCGACTCCTGCCCGGCGGCCTGGTCGTTGCGGCGCTTGGCGGCCTGGGCCATGGCGGCGGACAGGGCATCGAGCATGCCGGCACGGCTTGCGCCGGTGCAGTCCAGCGCGCCGCCGCGGATCAGGCTTTCCAGGGCGCGCTTGTTCAGCTGGGCCGGGTCGATGCGGCGGCAGAAGTCCCAGATGGAGGTGTACGGGCCATCGGAGGTGCGCTGGTCCACCAGCGCACGCACGGCGTTCTCCCCCACCCCCTTCACTGCCGTCAGCCCGAAGCGGATCTCGCGCTCGCCCGTGACGGCGAACCCGGACTCGGACTGGTTCACGTCGGGCGGCAGCACGTCCATGCCCATGTCGGTGCACGCCGCCACGTAGAAGGGCACGCGGTCCTTGGTGTCCATGACCGACGTCAGCACCGCCGCCATGTACTCGGCGGGGTGGTTCGCCTTGAGGTACGCGGTGCGGTAGGCCAGCAGCGCATAGCAGGCAGCGTGCGACTTGTTGAACGAGTAATCCCCTGCGGCCTCGCACAGGCCCCAGAGGTCGTCGGCCACGCCCGGGTCGGTGCCCGAGTCGATGCACCCCTGCACGAACTCGTCGCGCAGCG
>CAZPAT010000092.1:0-5564 GCA_964584485.1 uncultured Bifidobacterium sp. | reverse complement strand
TCATCGGCACCGTCGAGGAGGTCGGCGCCGAGGTGACCAACCTGCGACCCGGCGATCGCGTGCTGGCCTCGTGCAGCGTGCTGGACGGCACATGCCCGATGTGCCATGAGCACCTGCACTCGTCGTGCAATTCATGGTCGCTGTTCGGGTGGGCGCCCCGAACCTGGCAGCACGACGGACTCGTGCAGGGCGGGCAGTCCGAGTACGTGCGCGTGCCTCTCGCCGCGACGACCCTCCTCACCATGCCCGAGGAACTCGCGGGGATGGACCGCCAGAAGACCATGCTGCCGCTGGTGGACGTGATGTCCACCGGCTGGCACGGGCTCAGGTCGGCCGGCATGAAGCCCGGCTACAACGTGGTGGTGATCGGAGACGGAGCAGTGGGGCTGTGTGCGGTGCACGGGGCCAGGGCCCTCGACGCATCGCACGTGATCTGCCTGGGCCACCACGAGGACCGCCTCGACGTGGCGCGGCAGCTGGGCGCCACCGGCGTGGTGACCTCGCGTGACACCGACGAGATCCGCGAGCAGGTGCTGGAGATGACCGGCGGCGAGGGTGCGCACGTGGTGGTGGACAGCATCAGCGGCAAGTCGTCGATGGCGGCAGCACACGCCACCGTGCGCGCGGGGGGCGCGATCGCGTGCCTCGGGATGGACCACTTCATGCAGAACGTGCCCGAGATCAACTGGTTCGACCAGTTCCTGCGCAACATCACGGTGACGGGCGGCCTGGTCCCGGGTCCGGCGTACTTCCCGGAACTGCTCGACGCCGTGAAGGCCGGCCGCCTCGATCCCTCCCCGGTGCTCACCACCGAGCTGTCGCTGGAGGACGCACCGGATGGCTACCGCAAGATGCAGTCCCGCGAGGCGGGCGTGATCAAGGTCTGCCTCACCCCGGCGTGAGCGAGCAGGTCATCGCCGACCTGGAGGCCGCCGGGCAGGAGCGCCTGGCGGCCTCCATGCGCGCCCTTCCGCAGGCTGCCCGCGACGCCCTGTCGCTGCAGGTGGCGTCACTCGACCTGGCCCTTGTGCGACGGCTCGTCGGGGACCTGGTGCGCAGCCCCGGCAACGGCCACGCGCCCGACCTCGGCCCCGCCGAGGTGGACCGCCTGGCCGATGACGATGCGGCGCACGCCCGACGCCGGCTGGCCGTCGAGGCCGGCGAGCAGGCCCTTCGCGAGGGCCGCGTCGCAGTGGTGATGCTGGCGGGCGGCCAGGGCACCCGCCTCGGGTTCGACCACCCGAAGGGCATGTTCCCGATCGGCCCGGTGAGCAACGCCTCGCTGTTCGCGGTCCACGCCGCGGGCGTGGCCGCCACCCGCCGCCGCTACGGGTGCGACCTGCCGTGGTACCTCATGACGTCCGACGTGAACGACGCCGGGACCCGGGCGTTCCTGGACGAGCACCTGATGTTCGGACTGCCACCCGACACGGTCACCACGTTCGTCCAGGGCATGCTGCCCGCCGTGGATCCGGGAAGCGGGGACATCCTGCGCGCGGCGCCGGATCGCCTGGCGCTCTCGCCGGACGGCCACGGGGGGCTCTTCCGCGCGATGGGGCACGCCGCCATCCTGGGCGACCTGGAGGAGCGCGGCATCGACGTGCTCATGACCTTCCAGGTGGACAACCCGCTGATGCGGCCCGCCGACCCGGAGATGATCGGCGCGCATCTGCTGGCCCGTGCGGAGATGTCGACGATGGTGGTGGCCAAGGAGTCCCCGGAGGAGCGCATGGGCGTCGTGGCCACCGTGGACGGGCGCGCGGGGCTCGTGGAGTACAGCGACCTTCCGGCAGATCTCGAGGCCGCGCGCGACCATCTCGGCCGGCTGATGTACTGGGCCGGCAACACCGGCGTGCACTGCCTGGACCGCGCGTTCGCCACGCGCCTGGCCACGGGCGAGGCGCCCCTGCCGTTCCACCGCGCCGACAAGCGCGTGCCCACGGTGGACGACCCCCATCCGGATGCGCCGAACGCGGTGAAGTTCGAGGCCTTCATGTTCGATGCGCTGCCGCTTGCCTCCCGCACCGCGACCCTCGAGGTCGCGCGTGCCGAGCGGTTCGCCCCGGTGAAGAATGCCGAGGGCCCCGACTCACCGGCCACGTGCCGTGCGGCGCTCGTGGACCGGGCGGCACGCTGGCTGGAGGCCGCGGGCGTCTCCGTGCCCCGGGATGCCGCGGGCGCGAGCGTCCACGCGATCGAGATCGATCCGCGCTTCGCGCAGGACGCGCATGACCTGGAGGGACGGGTGCCGGCCGACCTGGCGGTGGACGGCCCCCTGCTGCTGCGCGACTAGCGGACCGAGCGGGCGACGGCGATGAGCGGGAAGGCCCGGGGGCCGCTGAGCTCGTACTGGCCGCCGACGCGGGGCACGTAGCGGCCCCACGTGATGATGCGCCAGTTGGCGCTGGTGCAGTCGCGCGTGCGGCCGAGGCCGCTGATCGTGCGGGTGGTGCAGCGGAAGCGCAGGGGATCGCCGCTGGTGCAGTCCTCCCCGGCGATGGTGACGTTGCGGAACGTCACCGACTTCCCGCGCCACCGGTAGCGGGCAGTGGCCTCCTGCCGGCCATCGCACACCGTGGCGTCGCCGCCGTCCTCGGGCTGCTGGGTGCTGAGGCGGATGCGCTGCAGCACGGCGCCGCGCGTGGACCTCGGGTAGGCGATCGTGTCGCCCTTCACCCCGGTGGCCACCTGTGCCCAGGCCGCGGCCTCGGGAGTGACGGCGCAGGATCCGGATGCGCAGGTGCCGCCGGTTGTGCCGGCGAGCGCGAGCGATGCACCGGCCCCCAGGGCGAGGGCGGCGATGTATGGGGAATGGCGCATGTACCTAGCGTACTTGCGGCGGGAGCGCGAACACCACGCCCTCGTCCGTTGGGACCTCGTTGCCCTTGCGGGAGTATCCACGCGTTTCCAGGTAATCCAGCACCTCGCGCACCAGCACCTCGGGAGCGGAAGCGCCCGCGGTGAGCGCAACACGGGGGTGGTGGTCGAGCCACGAGGGGTCGAGATCGGCAACGCCGTCGATGAGATGGCTCTCCGCGCCACCGGCCCGCGCGACCTCCACCAGGCGCTGCGAGTTGGAGGAGTTCTGCGATCCCACCACCAGGAAGAGCTCGGCGGCGGTGGCCTCCACGGCGGCCTTTACGGCATCCTGCCGGTTCTGCGTTGCGTAGCAGATGTCGCTGGAGGCGGGTGACTGGAGTGCCGGGAACCGGCGCTTGAGGACGGCGATGATCTCGGCCGTGTCGTCGAGCGACAGCGTGGTCTGGGTGGTGAGCGCCACGTTGTCCGGGTCGGGTACCTGCACAGCCTCCGCCTGGGCAACATCCTCCACCACGATCACGCGCTCAGGGGCCTCGCCCCGGGTGCCGATGACCTCGTCGTGCTCGGCATGGCCCACCAGCAGCACGGTGGCCCCCTTGCCGGCGTAGCGCCGCACCTCGGCGTGCACCTTGCTGACCAGTGGGCACGTGGCGTCGATGACCTCCAGGTCCCGCGCAGCGCAGCGCTCGTAGATGTCCGGGGCGCTGCCGTGCGCGGACAGCACGATCACGCTGCCCTCCGGTGCCTCCTCGGGGGTCTCCACGAACACTGCGCCCTTGCCGGCCAGGGTCTTCACCACGTACTGGTTGTGCACGATCTCGCCACGCACGTACACGGGCGCCCCCCGCTCGCGCAGCAGGCGCTCCACGGTCTCGATGGCGCGGTCCACGCCAGCGCAGTAGCCGCGCGGGGAGATGAGGCTCACGGATTCGGTCACGGGCGGCAGGGTAGCGCGGCGCGCCGCAATGCGGCACGTAGGATGCTCCGCGTGAGTCCCGATACCGCAGACGCTGCGCACGCCCTCGACCTGGCGCTGCGCGCGGCGCACATCGCCGGCCGGCAGTTGATGGCGCGGTTCGGCGGGCCGGCCGAGGGCGTGGTGGCCAAGAGCACGTCGACCGACCTGGTGAGCGACGCCGACCACGAGGCCGACCAGACGATCCTCGGGATGATCCGCGCGGAGCGGCCCGACGACGCCATCCTGTCGGAGGAGTCGGGTGAGGCCGTGGCCGGCAGCACCGGCATCCGGTGGCTGGTGGACCCGCTGGACGGCACCACCAACTACCTGTGGGGATACCCGCAGTGGGCGGTCAGCATTGCCTGCCACGATGAGCAGGGTGGCCTGATGGGTGTGGTGCATGACCCGCTCCGCGGCGAGACCTTCAGTGCCGTGCGCGGTGGCCCCGCGCAGATGGACGGGCGTGATCTGGTGCTCGCGGGGTCCGATGATCTCGGCCAGGCCCTCCTCGGGACCGGCTTCGGCTACGACGCCGTGAGGCGGCGCCGGCAGGCGGCACGCCTGATGGGCGTGGTCCCGCATGTGCGCGATGTGCGCCGCGGGGGATCGGCGGCGCTTGACATGGCATGGGTGGCCTGCGGGCGCCTTGACGCCTACTACGAGTTCGGCGTGAACGCGTGGGATGTCGCCGCGGGCGCGGTGATCGTCACCGCCGCCGGCGGAACGGTGCAGGACCTCCCCGTGGGCCCCGAGGGCGCACCGGGAACCCTTGCGGCGCGACCGGGGCTGGCCGACCCGCTGCGCACAGCAGTGGACGCCGCCGCACACGGCATCGAGTAGCCACCCGCCCCGCCGCGGCCACCCCGGTGTTCGGCACCGGGGTGGCCGCCCGGTCACGCTCCTGCCGAGGCGGCGCTCTCGCGGTAGAGGCGCCGGAGAACCGTCGGCAGGATGCCGCCGTTCCGCAGGTAGTTCATCTCGTTCGGGCCGTCGATGCGCGACTGCACCTGGAACTGCCGGCCATCGCCCAGCTCCACCGTGAGCACGGCACGCGGCTCCATGGTGTCCAGCCCGCGGATGGAGAACGTCTCGTGCCCGGACAGGCCCAGGCTCTCGACGCTCTGCCCCTCGAGGAACTGCAGTGGCAGCACGCCCATGCCGACGAGGTTGCCGCGGTGGATGCGCTCGAACGACTCGGCGATGACGGCGCGCACGCCGAGCAGCGCCGTGCCCTTCGCGGCCCAGTCGCGGCTGGAGCCCGAGCCGTACTCCTTGCCGGCCAGTACGACGAGCGGCACGCCATCGGCCTGGTACCGCATGGAGGCGTCGTAGATCGGGATGATGTCCCCGGTGGTGACGTGCTCGGTCCAGTTGCCCTCCTTGCCACCCGCCAGCGCGTTGCGCAGGCGGATGTTGCCGAAGGTGCCGCGCATCATCACCTCGTGGTTGCCGCGTCGCGACCCGAACGAGTTGAAGTCGCGCGGCTCCACGCCCTTCGAGATGAGGTACTCGCCAGCGGGCGAGCCCGCCGGGATCACGCCGGCGGGCGAGATGTGGTCGGTGGTGACCGAATCGCCCAGCACCGCCAGGGCGCGGGCGTGGTCGATGTCGGTGACGCCGGGGGCCTCGGGCGTGAGGCCGTCGAAGAACGGCGGCAGCTGCACGTAGGTGCTGTCGGAGTCCCAGGCGTAGGTGTCACCGGCGGGGACCGGGATGGCGCGCCAGCGCTCATCGCCGTCGAACACCGACGCGTAGTACTCCCTGAACAGCTCGGCGTCGATGGTGG
>CAZPAT010000091.1:2484-5617 GCA_964584485.1 uncultured Bifidobacterium sp. | reverse complement strand
TTCGAGCAGGTGGAGGAGGGGTTCCGCCTGGCGCGCACGGGGGAGGCCCTGAAGGTCGTCATCGACTTCTGACCGCGTGGCACAGGGCGGCGCGCGCCCGGTAGGGTTCCCCGTCCGCGCCCGCGGGCGGGCGCGCATTCCCTGAACACGGTCACGGAGGACCAATGTCCGAGCAGCAGCTTCCGGAAGGCGTCGAGATCCTCGAGGTCGTCTCGCCCGAGATGGCGGAGATCCTCACCCCGGAGGCGCTGTCGTTCGTAGCCGGCCTCCAGCGCGAGTTCAACGACCGGCGCAAGGAGCTGCTCGCGGCCCGTGCCGCCCGCCAGGGCGCATTCGAGGCGGGCGAGCGCCCGGACTTCCTGCCCGAGACCAAGCACATCCGCGACGACCCGTCGTGGAAGATCGCCCCGCTGCCGGACGACCTGCAGGACCGCCGCGTGGAGATCACGGGCCCCGTGGACCGCAAGATGGTCATCAACGCGCTGAACTCGGGCGCCAAGATGTTCATGTCGGACTTCGAGGACTCCAACACCCCCACCTGGCACAACACGATCCTCGGGCAGATCAACCTGCGCGACGCCGTGCGCCGCACGATCACCTTCGAGTCGCCCGAGGGCAAGAAGTACGCCTTGAAGGACGACATCGCCACGTTGCTGGTCCGCCCGCGCGGCTGGCACCTGGATGAGAAGCACGTCCTGGTGGATGGCGAGCCGATGTCGGCCGGCATCTTCGACTTCGGCCTCTTCTTCTTCCACAACGCGAAGGAGCAGCTCAGCCGCGGCACCGGGCCCTACTTCTACCTGCCGAAGATGGAGAGCCACCTCGAGGCGCGCCTCTGGAACGACATCTTCGTGAAGGCGCAGGATGACCTGGGCGTGCCGCAGGGCACCATCAAGGGCTGCGTGCTGATCGAGACCATCCTCGCGGCGTTCGAGATGGAGGAGATCCTCTACGAGCTGCGCGAGCACTCCGCGGGCCTCAACTGTGGCCGCTGGGACTACATCTTCTCGTGCATCAAGAAGTTCCGCACCGACCCGGACTTCGTGCTGGCCGATCGCGCGCTGGTGACGATGACCAGCCGGTTCATGCGCGCCTACTCGCTGCTGGCCATCAAGACCTGCCACTCGCGCGGTGCCCAGGCCATGGGCGGCATGGCGGCGCAGATCCCGATCAAGAACGACCCCGAGGCCAACGATGCCGCCATCGGGAAGGTGCGGGCCGACAAGGAGCGCGAGGCCGGCGACGGCCACGACGGCACGTGGGTTGCTCACCCCGGCCTGGTGCCGATCGCCATGGAGGCCTTCGACGCCGTGCTGGGCGACAAGCCCAACCAGGTGGACCGCCTGCGCGACGACGTGCACGTGACCGGCGCCGAGCTGCTGGACTTCGAGCCCGAGGGGCCCATCACCGAGGCCGGCCTGCGCACCAACATCAACGTGGGCATCCAGTACCTGGGCGCCTGGCTGGCGGGCGTGGGGTGCGTGCCCATCAACAACCTGATGGAGGACGCCGCCACCGCCGAGATCTCCCGGTCGCAGGTGTGGCAGTGGATTCGCTCGCCCAAGGGCACGCTGGAGGACGGCCGCGACATCGACGTGGACCTGTTCCATCAGGTGCTGGGTGAGGAGCTCGAGAAGGTGAAGGCCCAGTTCGGCGACGCCGGTCGCTACGACGAGGGCGCCAAGCTCTTCGACCAGATCACGGCGTCGGAGGACTTCGTGGACTTCCTCACGCTGCCCGCCTACCAGATGATCGACTAAGCGCCCCGACGGGGGTGGAAGCCGCTGGAACCCGCAACGCGGCGCCATCGCGCCGCGTTGCGGGACGGCTGGCGCTGATGGGGCAAGCCTGACGGCGCCCGTCCGCTATCCTCCCCCGGCGCCGGGCTCCGGTCCGGATCGTGGTGGGCGTAGCTCAGTCGGTAGAGCTCCTGGTTGTGGTCCAGGCGGTCGTGGGTTCGAGTCCCATCGCTCACCCTGTCTGCTGTTTCGACTCGTGCGGGTGTGGCGGAACCGGTAGACGCGCCAGGTTTAGGTCCTGGTGGGGAAACCCGTGGAGGTTCGAGTCCTCTCACCCGCACTCTTCCGACCACCCATGACCCACGAGATGACATGCCCGTAGCCGCTGAACTCACGACCCTCGAGGGCGACAAGGTCCGCATCGAGGTGACGGTCCCCGAGGACGAGGTGCGCAAGCAGTTCGACCGCACCGTCAAGGAGACCTCCGCGCGCATGCGGCTTCCCGGCTTCCGGCCCGGCAAGGTGCCGGCCGGCGTGGTGATCCAGCGGGTGGGCCGCGAGGGCATATTCGCCCAGACGCTCGACCGGGCGCTCAACGACTGGTATCGCGAGGCGCTGGTGCTCACGGGCGTCGATCCCCTGGAGTCGCCCGAGGTGGACATGGGTGATGCCACCGAGCAGGGCGTTGCCTTTGCCGTGACCATCGCGGTGCCGCCCACGCCGGTGCTGGGCACCTACACGGGGCTCGAGGTCATGCGTGAGCCCGATGAGACGCCCGAGGGCGCGGTGGACGAGGAGATCACGCGCATCCGCGAGCAGTCCGCCCGCCTGGAGGACAAGGAGGGCGCTGCGGCATCCGGCGACTTCGTGGTGGCCGACATCGACGGCACGCTGGACGGCGAGGCGCTGCCGGACGCCATGTCACGTGACCAGCTGATCGAGCTGGGCACTGACCGCATCCTTCCCGAATTCACCACCGCGCTGGAGGGCGCGTCGGCGGGCGACACCGTGGCCTTCGACGTCACCTACCCCGAGGACGCCCCCGAGGAGATCCGCGGGAAGACCGTGGCGTACTCCATCACCGTGCAGAAGGTGCAGGAGAAGGTGCTGCCCGAGGTGGACGACGCACTGGCGGAGACCGTGGGGTTTGCGTCTGCCGACGAGATGCAGAAGGAGATCGAGGAGCGCCTGGCCGCGGCCACCGCCAAGACGGCCGAGGAGCGCTACCGGCGTCGCGTGATCGACGCCGCGGTATCGGCTGCCACCTTCGACGTGCCGCCCGTGATGGTGGACCGCCGCATCGACAGCATCCTTCACGACACCTCGCACCAGCTGCCGCAGGGCGTGACGCTCGACCAGTTCCTCGCCATGCAGGGCCAGACGATGGATCAGGC
>CAZPAT010000091.1:0-2384 GCA_964584485.1 uncultured Bifidobacterium sp. | reverse complement strand
GCGGCCAAGAAGCCGGCCGCGAAGAAGGCCTCGACCAAGGCTGCAACGTCGAGTGCGAAGGGGAGCGGCGCCGGGGCGGCGAAGAAGCCCGCGGCCGCCAAGAAGCCGGCGGCGAAGAAGAAGCCCGACGCCGAGTAGGTCCGGGCCCGGCTCCCCACGCGCACGAAGGCAGGAGATGTCCGAGACCACGAACGACAACGGCGAGCAGCTTCTCTGCAGTTTCTGCGGCAAGTCGCAGCGCCAGGTGAAGAAGCTCATCGCCGGCCCCGGCGTGTACATCTGCGATGAGTGCATCGATCTCTGCAACGAGATCATCGACGAGGAGGCCGTGCAGGCCCCGGCGTCACTGGAGTCGGAGACCCTCCCGCGGCCGCGGGAGATCTACGACGTCCTGAACGACTACGTGGTGGGACAGGAGGAGGCCAAGCGCACCCTCTCCGTGGCCGTCTACAACCACTACAAGCGCATCCAGATGATGCAGGCCGGGGACTCCGACGTGGAGCTCCACAAGAGCAACATCCTGCTGCTCGGCCCCACCGGCTGCGGGAAGACGCTGCTGGCCCAGACCCTCGCGCGCATCATCAACGTGCCATTCGCCATCGCGGACGCCACGGCGCTCACCGAGGCCGGCTACGTGGGCGAGGACGTCGAGAACATCCTGCTCAAGCTCATCCAGGCCGCCGACTTCGACATCAAGCGCGCCGAGACCGGGATCATCTACATCGACGAGGTCGACAAGATCGCCCGCAAGAGCGACAACCCGTCGATCACGCGCGATGTGTCGGGCGAGGGCGTGCAGCAGGCCCTGCTGAAGATCCTGGAGGGCACCGTGGCGTCGGTGCCGCCGCAGGGCGGGCGCAAGCACCCGCATCAGGAATTCCTCACCATCGACACCACGAACGTCCTGTTCATCTGCGGAGGTGCCTTCGCGGACCTCGACCGGGTGATCGACCGCCGCATCGGCAAGAAGGGCGTGGGGTTCGCGGCCGACCTGCGCAACCAGGCCGATGCCGACCCGCACGACCTGCTGGCCGAGGCCCTGCCCGAGGATCTCGTGCAGTTCGGGCTCATCCCCGAGTTCATCGGCCGCCTGCCCATCGTGACCGGTGTGCACCAGCTGACCCGCGACGACCTGGTGACCATCCTCACCGAGCCCCGCAACGCCCTCACCAAGCAGTACCGCCGGTTCTTCTCGTACGACGATGCCGAGCTGGTGTTCAACGACGAGTCGCTGTACGCCATCGCCGACCGCGCGCTGGAGCGCGAGACCGGCGCCCGCGGCCTGCGATCGATCATCGAGGCCGCCCTGCTCGACGTGATGTTCGAGCTTCCGTCGCGCGAGGACGTGCGCAAGTGCGTCGTGACACGCGACACCATCGAGCGCGGATTGCCGCCCACCCTGGTGACCGAGGCGTCCCACGACGACGACGAGGAGCACCCGCCCCTCGCCGAGGCCGGGGAGTCGGCGTAGCCGCCGACGCCGCAGGGGCCTGGCCCGCACGCCTTGACCCGGGGGAGGTCGAGGCGCGCTGGGTGACGGCCTGGGACGAGTCGGGGCGCCTGCGCGGCGACCCAGCAAGCCCCCGCAACCCGTATGTCATCGCCGTGCCGCCGCCCAACGTGACGGGGGCGCTGCACATGGGGCACGCCCTCAACGGCACCATCCAGGACGTCCTGATCCGCCGCCACCGCATGGCGGGCTTCGAGGCCGAGTGGGTCACGGGAACCGACCATGCGGGCATCGCCACCCAGGCGGTGGTGGAGAAGGAACTCGCCAAGCAGGGCGTGCGCCGCCTGGACATGACCCGCGAGGAGTTCCTCGAGCGGGTGTGGGCATGGAAGGCCGAGTACGGCGGGCGCATCATCGAGCAGTTCACGCGTCTCGGCTGCACCATGGACTTCTCGCGCGAGCGGTTCACGATGGACGACGGCTACGCGCGCGCGGTGCTGCGGGTGTTCGTGGACCTGTACGAGAAGGGCTACGTCTACCGCGACACCTACCTGGTCAACTGGGACCCGGGCCTCGGGTCGGCCATCTCCGACCTTGAGGTGGAGAACCGCGAGGTGACCGACACCCTCGTGCGCATCGCCTACCCGCTATCGGATGGCTCGGGCGAGGTGGTGGTGGCCACGGTGCGCCCCGAGACCATGTTGGGCGATACCGCGGTGGCGGTGAACCCGGACGACGAGCGCTACCGCGACCTGGTGGGGAAGACGGTCACGCTGCCGTTGTCGGGACGCGAGATCCCCATCATCGGCGACGAGCACGTGGACCCGGCGTTCGGCACCGGCGCCCTGAAGGTGACCCCGGCCCACGACCCGAACGACTTCGAGATCATGCGCCGCCACGGCCTGGAGGCCATCCAGGTGATCGGCGAGGACGG
>CAZPAT010000090.1:0-5618 GCA_964584485.1 uncultured Bifidobacterium sp. | reverse complement strand
TGCAGTTCGACGAGCGCTACGAGGACTCATGCCTGGTCAACGCCATGTGCGTGGGCGTGGTGCCACACGACCACATCCTGTCGTGCGCGGCGCGCGGGGTGGGCAACCGCCTGGTGCTGATCGGCAACCGCACGGGCCGCGACGGCATCGGCGGCGCCAGCGTGCTGGCAAGCGCCGAACTCGGTGACGACGACGCCGACAAGCGGCCAAGCGTGCAGGTGGGCGACCCGTTCACCGAGCGCAAGCTGATGGACCTGTGCCTGGCCATGAGCGAAGCCGGGCTGCTGGTGGCCCTGCAGGACCTGGGTGCCGCGGGCCTCACCAGCGCGGCAAGCGAGATGGCCAGCCGCGGCGGGGTGGGGTTGTCCATCGACCTCGACCGCGTGCCCCTGCGCGAGGAGGGCATGGCGCCGGGCGAGGTGCTGGTGAGCGAGAGCCAGGAGCGGATGCTGGCCGTCGTCGAACCTGCGCAGATGGACGCCGTGGTGGAGATGGCCCGCCGCCACGAGCTGGACGCCACCGACATCGGTGAGGTGACGGACACCGGCGAGCTGGAGGCGCTCTGGCGCGGCGAGGAGGTCGTGCGCATCCCCTCCCTGTACCTCACCGATGATGTCCCGTTCTGCGACGTGCCGCGCACCCCCGCGCCCGCGCAGGACGCCATCGACCTGAAATCGGTGCCCGAGCCCGACGATCTTGGCCGCGCATGGCTGGCGCTGATGGCCGACCCCAACGTGGCCAGCAAGCAATGGGTGTTCGAGCAGTACGACCAGCTGGTGGGCGCGAACACCATGCGCAGGCCGGGGGGCGACGCCGGAGTGGTGAGGATTCCCGGCACGGACCGGGCCATCGCCGTCACCCTGGACTGCGCCGAGTGGCTGACCGAGCTCAACCCGTACGATGGCGGCATGGCATCGGTGCTCGAGGCCGCGAGGAACGTGGCGTGCACGGGAGCCATGCCCATCGCCGCCACCGACTGCCTGAACTACGCCAATCCCGAGAAGGGCAGCACCGGATGGCGCCTGGCCGAGAGCATCCGCGGCATGGCCGATGCCCTCACCGCCATCGGGGCGCCGATCGTGTCGGGCAACGTGTCCCTGTACAACGAGAGCCCACGCGGGCCCATCTACCCCACGCCCGTGGTGGGCGTGGTGGGGCTGCTGGATGACGCCTCCACCAGCATCGGCACGGCGTTCGCCCGTCACGACGACGCCATCCTGCTCATCGGCCACGGCGAGCCGCGCGTGGATGCCAGCCGCTACCTGGGCCGGTGTGCCGGCAGCCCACCGCCGCCCGATCCGGATGCCGATGCTGCGCTGTACCGGCTGCTCACCACGTGCGCACGCGAGCGCCTGCTGGCAAGCGCGCACGACATCAGCGAGGGCGGGCTGGCCGTGGCGCTGGCCGAGAGCGCAATCGCCGGTGGCATCGGGGCGGGCGTGGCCGTGCCTGCGGGTCGCCGGGCCGACGAGGCCATGTTCGGGGAGGGCGGGGGCCGGGTGCTCGCCTCGTGCCACCCATCGCACGTGGCCGCGATCAGCGCCCTCGCGGGCGACGGGGTGCATGTCACCCAGATCGGCGCGGTGGGCGGGAATGACGTGGTCATCGACGCCGGCGGTTCCGTCGCGCGGGTGCCGCTTCAGGATCTGGCGCAGGTGTGGGAAGGTTCGATCCCGGACGCGCTGGAGGCGCAGTGAGCGACCACCCCAAGGAGGAGTGCGGAGTATTCGGCGTCGCCGCGCCGAGCCGCGATGTCGCGCGCCTGTGCTTCTTCGGATTGCATGCCCTGCAGCACCGCGGGCAGGAGAGCGCCGGAATCGCCGTGAGCGATGGAACGCACGTGATGGTGCAACGCGAGCTCGGCCTGGTGTCGTCGGTGTTCGACGAGCCCGCACTGCGCAGCCTGACCGGCGACAGCGCGATCGGCCATGTGCGCTACTCCACCACCGGCAAGAACAAGTGGGACAACGCGCAGCCCGTGGCGCTGCCGCGCGGCGACGGCCTGGTTGCCCTGGGCCACAACGGCAACCTGACCAACAGCGATGCCCTTCGCCGGCGGGTGACCGAACTAGGCCACGAACTCCGCGCCACCACCGACAGCGAGCTGATCACCGCGCTGCTGGCGCACGAGCCCGGCAGCCTGCTCGATGCCGTGTGCAACGTGATGCCGCTGCTGCAGGGCGCCTACTCCATCGTGGCGCTCACCGAGGACGAGCTGGTGGCGTTCCGCGACCCCAACGGCGTGCGCCCGCTGGTGCTGGGGAACATCGACGGCGGGTGGGTGGTGGCCAGTGAGACCTGCGCCCTCGACCAGGTGGGTGCCGAGTTCGCCCGCGAGGTGCGCCCCGGCGAGGCCGTGCGGCTCACGCCCGACGGCACCGAGGGACGCCAGGCCATGCCCCCCACCTCCCGTGCCCTCTGCATCTTCGAGGCCATCTACTTCGCGCGACCCGACAGCATCATCGACGGCCAGTCGGTGTGGCAGGCACGCCACGACATGGGCGTGCAGTTGGCGCGCGAGAGCACGCCGGGCGCCGACCTGGTGGTGGGGCTGCCGGACTCGGGCACGCCCGCCGCCATTGGGTTCGCCAACGAGAGCGGCGTGCCGTTCTCCGAGGCCGTGGTGCGCAACCGCTACGTGGGGCGCTCATTCATCCAGCCCGACCAGGAACTGCGCGCCACCGGAGTGCGCCTGAAGTTCAACCCGCTGGAGTCGGTCATCCGGGGCAAGCGGCTGGTGGTGGTGGACGACAGCATCGTGCGCGGCACCACCACGCGGCGCACCGTGCAGATGCTGAAGGACGCCGGCGCCCTGGAGGTACACCTGCGCATCTCGTCGCCGCCCATCACCTGGCCGTGCTTCTACGGAATCGACATGGCCGACCGCGACGAGCTGATCGCCGTGGGGCAGGACGAGGCGGGCATCGCGGCGGCGGTGGGCGCGGACTCACTGCACTACCTCACGCTGGAGGGGCTGCAGCGCGCGATGGGCCGGCCCGCCGACGGCTACTGCCGCGCGTGCTTCACGGGCGATTACCCCATCCCGGTGCCCGACGCCTCCGGCAAGGAGCGGTTCGAGGCCGCAGCCGGCGCCGCGCCCAGCCGGTAGCCTGCCCCCGTGGCCGAGGGGGGAATCTCGTACGACGACGCGGGCGTCAACCTCGACGCCGCGCGGGCGCTGACACAGGGCATCCGCGACCTGGTGCATGGCGGCACCACGGGATTCGCCGGCACGTTGCCCATGCCCCCCATGCGCGACGCCGTGCTGGTGGCCTGCACCGACGGCGTGGGCACGAAGGTGCTGCTGGCACGGCAGATGGGCGACATCTCCGGCCTGGGCCAGGACCTGGTGGCCATGAGCGTGAACGACCTGGTGTGCTCGGGCGCAACTCCCCTGTTCTTCCTGGACTACCTGGCGGTGGGACGCCTGGACCCGGGCGAGGCCACGCAGATCGTCAAGGCGGTGCGCGGTGCCTGCCTCGACAGCGGGTGCGTGCTGCTGGGCGGTGAGACCGCCGAGATGCCGGGCCTGTATGCCGACGGGCACTTCGACATGGCCGGGTTCGCCGTGGGGGCCGTGGAGCGCGCCGAGATGCTGGGCCCCGATCGGGTGGTGGACGGCGATGTCATCGTGGGCATCGAGAGCAGCGGCATCCACAGCAACGGGTACTCGCTGGTGCGCACGCTGGTGGATGGTGGCGCCATCACACCGGACCCATCGCTGCTCACCCCCACGCGCCTGTACCCGGAGGACATCCACGCGCTCCGGTCGTCCGGGGTGGAGATCCACGCCGCGGCCCACATCACGGGTGGCGGACTTCCCGAGAACCTGCCGCGCGCGATGCCGGACGGCCTGCGCCCCGTGCTGCGCCGGGGCTCCTGGCCGCAGGCCCCGGCCATCGCCCACGTGCTCGCATCGGGCGCCGTGGACGACGACTCCGCGTGGGACACCTTCAACATGGGGCTCGGCATGTGCCTGGTGATGCCGCAGGCGGCGGCCGACCGGGCGCTGTCCACGGTGCGCGGCAGCCACGTGGTGGGCCGCGTGGAGCCGGGGCCGCCTGGCCTGGCCTGGGAGGTGTGATGTACCGCGTGGCCGTGATGGTCTCGGGGACGGGATCGAACCTGCAGGCGCTGATCGACAACGTCCACCGAAACGACAAGGTGGACGCGCAGATCGTGATGGTGGTGTGCTCGAAGGAGGACGCCCCGGCAATCGCGCGGGCCCGCGAGGCGGGCATCCGCGCGGAGGTGGTGACCCTCGATGCCCACGGCGGCGACCGCGCCCGTCGTGACGGCGAGGTGGTCCGCCTGCTCCGGCTGGTGGCGCCCGATCTGGTGGTGATGGCCGGGTGGATGAGCATCGTCACGCCCGTGCTGCTGGATGCCTTCCCCGGTCAGGTGATCAACCTGCACCCATCGCTGCTGCCGGCGTTCCCGGGGCTGGATGCCATCGGGCAGGCGCTGGACTGGGGCGTGCACCTCACCGGGGTGACGGTGCACATCGCCGAGGAGGCCGTGGACGGCGGGCCGCCCATCCTGCAGGAGCCGGTGCCGGTGCTGCACGGCGACACGCGGGAGTCGCTCGGGGCCCGCATCCACGGGGTGGAGCACCGCCTGCTCAGCCACTGCGTCACGCTGTACGCGCAGGGGCGCATTCACAGGGACCCGGCGCACCCGCGCCGGATGATCGTCGACGACGGAGGTTCATGAGGTGGCATCACGCCGCGCGCTGCTGTCGGTATCGGACAAGACCGGGCTGGTGGACCTGGCCCGTGGCCTGGCCGCCGAGGGGGTGCAGCTGATCTCCACCGGCGGCACGGCGCGCGCGCTGCGTGACGCGGGCCTGGAGGTCACCGATGTGAGCGAGGTGACCGGGCACCCCGAGATCATGGGCGGCCGGGTGAAGACGCTCCACCCCAAGGTGCACGGCGGCATCCTGGCCAGGAAGGACCATGCCGGCGACGATGCCGACATGGCCGCGAACGGCATCGCGGCCATCGACATGGTGGTGGTGAACCTGTACCCGTTCGAGGAGGCCGCGGCCAGGGAAGGCCTGGGGCGCGCCGACGTGGTGGAGGAGATCGACATCGGGGGCCCGGCGATGGTGCGGGCCTCGGCGAAGAACCACGACCGCGTGGCCATCGTGACCGACCCGTCGCAGTACGCGGCCGTGCTGGCCGAGGTGACGGGCGGTGGCTGGGTGGGCGAGGAGACCCGGCGCGCGCTGGCCGCCGCGGCGTTCCGGAAGACGGCCGCCTACGACACGGCGATCGCCGCGTGGATGGCGTCCGAGGGGGATGCGGATGAGGACTTCCCCGACCGCTTCACCGTGGGCTTCCGCAAGGAACTCGAGTGCAGCTACGGCGAGAACCCCCACCAGCGCGGTGCCTACTACTCCCAGGTGGGCGCGCCGCAGCACCTGCTGGGCGGAGTGGCCGTGCGCCACGGCAAGCCGCTGTCGTACAACAACCTGCTGGACGTGGACGCCGCTCGCGGCCTGGTGGCCGAGTTCGACGATCCCGCCGTGGTGATCATCAAGCACAACAACCCGTGCGGCGTGAGCCTGGGCGACGACCTGGCATCGGCGTACCTGCGGGCGAAGGCCTGCGACCCGG
>CAZPAT010000089.1:0-5830 GCA_964584485.1 uncultured Bifidobacterium sp. | reverse complement strand
CTGGACATCCGGACCGTGGACCTGGGCGGGCACTTCTACCTGCGCGAGGACCCCGCGGGAACAGCTGCAGCAATCCGTGCGGTGCTCGCCGGGGGGTCGCCAAATGACTGACGCGGCCCGAGGGCCGCGTCAGTGGTGAGGTAGCGCATACGGGATTTGAACCCGTGTTACCGCCGTGAGAGGGCGGCGTCCTAGGCCCCTAGACGAATGCGCCACGAGGTCCTGCGGGGTGCTGCATGGGCCCTGCTGGCCACCATTATTACGAATGGCGCGCCGGTCGTGAAGTGACTGGGGGAGGAGGACTCGAACCCCCGCTCCTGGGACCAGAACCCAGTGTCCTACCAGCTAGACGATCCCCCATCGCCTCACGGCCGCCGGGGACCGTAGCAAAGCCCCGCCGGGCGGCCACGGCCACACGGTGGGTCACCCCGCGGCCTGCTCCCAGTCGGCGTACAGGGCGGCGTACCTGCCCCCGGCCCGCATCAGGTCGTCGTGGCTGCCCATCTCGGCGATCCGCCCGTCCTCCACCACCACGATCACGTCGGCGCGCCGGATGGTGGACAGGCGGTGCGCGATGATCACCGCCGTGCGGCCTTCGAGCAGCCGGTCCAGCGCATCCTCGATGCGCTTCTCGGTAGCGATGTCGATCGACGAGGTGGCCTCGTCCAGCACCACCAGACGGGGGTCGGGCACCAAGGCCCGCGCGAAGCAGATCAACTGCCGCTGCCCCGCCGAGAGCCGTGCGCCCCGCTCCTGCACGTCGGTGTCGATTCCGTCGGGCAGGTCGTCCACGAATGCCAGGGCGCCGACGGCGTCGAGCGCGCGCCGCACCTCGTCATCGGTGGCCAGGGGGTGGGCGAACCGGACGTTCTCGGCGATGGTGCCGCTGAACAGGTGCCCCTCCTGCGGCACGATCCCCATGGCGGCGCGCAGGGATTCCTCGCGCACCTCACGCAGGTCGATGCCATCAATGCGCACCGCCCCCTCGTCGGGGTCGTAGAGGCGCGCGATCAGCTTGGCCAGCGTGGACTTGCCCGCCCCGGTCGCGCCCACCAGCGCCACCGTGGTGCCGGGCTCCACGTGCAGGTCCACGTCACGGATCACGTACTCGCGCCCATAGCCGAACGACACCCCATCCAGGTCGATGCGCCCGGCCACATCGGGCAGGTCCACGGCGTCGGGGGCGTCGGCGATGCGCGGGTCGGTCTCGAGCACCCCGAAGATCTTCTCCAGCGCGGCCATGGCCGCCTGGAAGGTGTTGTACAGCTGCGAGAGCTGCTGGATGGGATCGAAAAACGACGCCAGATAGCCGATGAACGCCACCATCACGCCCACGCTGAGGTCGGCGTCCAGCACCCGGTTGCCGCCGTACCACAGGATCAGCGCCGTCCCGAGCGCGGCCAGCAGCTCGACGCCCGGGAAGTACGCGCCGCTCACGGTGATCGTGCTCATGTTGGCCCGCCGGTACTCCAGGTTGGCCTCGCGGAAGCGCCGCCGGGCCTCCTCCTCGCGGCCGTGGGCCTGCACCACGCGTATGCCGGACAGGTTCTCCTGCAGCACCGACAGCACCACCGCCACCCGCTCGCGCGTGAGGCGGTACGCGCGCGTGGCCCTCACGCGGAACCACCACGTGCCCACGGCCAGCAGCGGGAAGATCAGGAATGCCGCGACCGCCAGCTTCCAGTCGTAGGCCAGCAGGATGATCACCACGCCGATCAGCGTGAGCCCGTTGATCACCAGCGATGTCGCGCCCTCCACCACCAACTGGTTCACGGCTTCGATGTCGGCGGTGAGGCGGCTTACGCTGCGCCCCGTGGGCGTGCGCTCGTGGTGCCCCAACTCCAGGCGCATGAGGTGCCGAAACACCTGCCGTCGCAGATCCAGAAGCACGCGGTTGCCCACCCATGACGACAGGTACGCCTGCCAGTAGCCCGCGATCCATCCGGCAACGCCGATCACCACGAACACCGCCACGATCACCAGCAGCGCCCGCACGCTGCCCGCGGTGATGCCGTCGTCAATCGCCACCTGCGCGAGGGCAGGCGTGGCAAGGGCCGCGCCGGTCACCACGAGCATCAGCGCGATCGTCGCGAGCACCCGCCACCGGTACGGACGGAAGTAGGGGAGCAGCCGCCGCATGTTGCGCCGCGGCCGGCGGACGACGCGCTCCTCGTCCTCGCCCAGCGGCCCGAGCATGCCGCCCGCGTGCCCGTGTCCCACGGGGCGCGTGCCCATCAGGACTCCCTCGCCACGAGGTCATCCGGGCGCGCCAGGCCCTGATCGTGGATCTCGCGGTACAGGGCGCTGCGCGCGTAGAGGTCGTCGTGCACGCCGCGGGCCGCCACGCGGCCCCCGTCCACCAGCACCACCTCATCCGCCAGGCTGATGGTCGACAGCCGGTGGGCGATGATGATGGTGGTGCGCCCCTGCATCACCGCGGCAAGTGCGCGGGCGATCTCCCGTTCGGTGGAGGCATCCACCGACGCAGTGGCCTCGTCCAGCACGAGGATGCGGGGGTCCATGAGGATGGCCCGGGCGATGGCGATGCGCTGCCGCTGCCCGCCCGACAGCGTGAACCCGCGCTCGCCCACCACGGTCTCGTAGCCATCGGGCAGCGCGCGGATGAAGGTGTCGGCCTGCGCCATGCGGGCCGCGCGCTGCACCTCGTCGTCGCCGGCGCCGGGGTTGCCGAACGCGATGTTCGCCCGGACGGTGTCGGAGAACAGGAAGGGGTCCTGGCCCACCATGCCCACGGCCGCGCGTATCTCCTGGAGGGGTACGTCGCGCACGTCGGCGCCGTCCACCATCACGCGGCCCGCCTGGGGGTCGTAGAAGCGCGGGATGAGCTGGGTGATGGTGCTCTTGCCCGAGCCCGTCGCGCCGATCAGGGCGATGGTGCTGCCGGCGGGGATGTCCAGGTCGAGGTCGCGGAGGACGGGCCGGTCGGGGTCGTACCCGAAGGTGACGCTCTCCATCACCACGTGGCCCTCGCCACCGGGCAGCGGCACGGGGTGCACGGCCTCGACCAGGTCGGGCTCGGCGTCCAGGATCTCGAACACGCGCTGGCCGCTCGCGGCGGCCCGCTGCGCGCTGCCGATCAGCATGCCGATCGAGCGGAATGGCCATGTGAGGATGGCCAGGTAGAGGTAGAACTGCACGAACTCGCCGAGGGTAAGGACGCCGTTGATGGTCATCACGCCGCCCACGGCGATCACCACGGCCACCCCGATCGTGGGCAGGAAGCCCATCAGCGAGGTGTAGAAGCTCTGCAGGCGGGCCGCGTCGATGCTGCGGTCGAAGGCCGCCTCGGCGCGCATGCCGAAGCGGTCGGACTGCGCGCCCTCCTGGCCGAACGCCTTCACCACCCGGATGCCGGCGATGCTCTCCTCGGCCGTCTGGGTGACCTCGCCCACCTTCTGCTGCACGTCCACCAGCACGGGGTGCGAGCGCTTGCTCGCCCGCGCGGCCACCAGCACCAGCGCCGGTCCCATCAGCAGCGCAAGCGCGGTGAGCGGCACGTTGATGAACAACAGCACCACCGTCACGAACACCAGGGTGAAGGCGTGCATGAACAGGAAGATCAGGCCGTATCCCAGGAAGAACCGCACGGTCTGCAGGTCGCTGGTGGCACGCGACATCAACTGGCCCACCGGCATGCGGTCGAAGTACCCGAATGAGAGCCGCTGCAGGTGCGCGAACACCCTGTCCCTCAGGTCGAACTCCACCGACAGGCTCACGTGGCCGGCGAGGATCCGGCGGATCACCGCGAACAGCGCGCGGATCACGCCCACCACGATCACGATCAGCACCAGCGGCAGCAGCGCATCTTCCTGCTGCCCGTTCAGGACGTCGTCGATCACGCGCCGCGTGAGGTATGGCAGGGTGATCGTGCAGGCCATCAGCGCGAGGGCCGAGATGGCCGTGATGGCCACCGACCACCTGTAGGGCCGGAGGAATGTGAGCAGCCTCAGAAGCGTGCGCAGCGGCGGTTCCCATCGGGTTGACGAAGGCCTGATGGCAGTGCCCAACTGTAGTGAGGGGCGCGACCCCGACCGCATCGCGGACCTGGTGGCCACCACGCAGGTGCCGGGGGTGCGGCTGCTGGACGTGCATTCCGATGCGGACCACAACCGGACGGTCATCACGTTGGCGGGCGATGGCAGCGCGCTGGTGGACGCCGGCGTGGCCCTCGCCATGCGGTGCCGCGACCTGATCGACCTGCGCCGCCACGAGGGCGTGCATCCGTTCGTGGGGGCCCTCGACGTGCTCCCCTTCGTCGGCCTCCGGCCGTCCGCGATGCCGGCTGCGGTTGCAGCGGCGCGCGCATCGGCCGCGCGCATCGGCGCGGAGGCCCGGATCCCGTGCCTGCTGTACGGGGCCGCGGCGGGCACGGGTCGCGAGCGACCGGCCCGGCTGCGCGCCGCCGGGCTGGGTGCCCTGGATCGCGCGATGCGGGCGGGGGAGGTTCAGTCGGACGCCGGACCGCAGGTGCCGCATCCCTCCGCGGGGGTGGTGCTGGTCGGCGCACGCGGCCCGCTGATCGCCTGGAACGTGTGGCTGCCGGGCGCGTCGCTGGACGATGCGCGGGCCATTGCCGGGGCGGTGCGCGAGGGCGGTGACGGCGGCGGGCTCCCGGCGGTGCGCGCGCTCGGCCTGCTGTGCCCGCGCACGGGCCTTGCGCAGGTGTCGATGAACGTGGAGGATTACCGGCGCACGCCGCTGCTCGCGGTGGTCGAGAGGGTGCGGCGCGAAGCCGCCGCCCGGGGCCTCGTCGCCGGGGACTCGGAGCTCGTGGGACTGGTTCCCCGGGCCGCCCTCGCCGGCGCCTCCCCGGGTGAACTGGGGCTGCCGCGGCTGCTCCCCGGGCAGGTCATCGAGACGACGGAGGACTGACAGATCGCCCCCAAGCGCCGCCGCAGGCCCAACGCCGGCCCGCCGCCCGTGAAGAACCCACGCCACGAGGCCAAGGTGGTGGCTGCCGAGGCGGAGCCGTCCTCGGGGAAGCGCGCGGACGGCCTGCCGAAGGGTGCGCCGCGTCGCGCCGGGATGAGGAGCGTGCTCATCCGCGCAGGTATTGCGGCGCTGATCTTCTTCGCTTTCATGTACTACCTCAACGGCGACTCGGCCACCACGGCCTTCGCCTACGCGGCGATCATGGGCCTGCTGATGATCCCGCTGGGGATGCTGCTGGACCGGTTCGCGCACCGCATGGCCATGCGGCGCTGGGAGCGCCAGACGGGCAGGCGGTAGCGATGGCGCCACGGGCCCCCAAGGGCACGCGGGACGTCCTCCCCGCAGAGGGGCGGGTGCGCGCGCGGATCGAGGCGGTGTCGGCCGAGGTGATGGCGGCCAACGGCTTCGGGCGGGTCATCACCCCCACCTTCGAGGAGACCGAGGTGTTCGTGCGCGGCGTGGGTACCGCCACCGACATCGTCCGCAAGGAGATGTACACCTTCGACGACCGCGGCGGCCGCAGCCTCACGCTGCGCCCCGAGGGCACGGCCCCGGTTGCCCGCGCGTATTCCGAGCACGGAATGCACAAGCTGCCGCAGCCCGTGAAGCTCTGGTACGTGGCGCCGATGTTCCGGTACGAGGCCCCGCAGAGCGGTCGGTTTCGCGAGCACTGGCAGGTGGGGGCCGAGGCGTTCGGCAGCGAGGACCCCCTGCTGGACGCCGAGATGATCGCCATGCTGGCCGAGATCTATGCCCGCCTGGACGTGCCGGCGGTGCGCCTGCGCATCTCGAGCATGGGTGACCCGGTGGGTCGCGCGCCCTACCGGGAGGCCCTGCTGGCCCACCTGGAGCGCCACGCGGACTCCCTGCCGGCGGA
>CAZPAT010000088.1:0-5892 GCA_964584485.1 uncultured Bifidobacterium sp. | reverse complement strand
CGGTGGTGATGCGGCGCGCCGACGGCAGCACGGCGGCCGTGCGGCGATCCACCGGTGCCTTCCTTCTTCCCGCATCAACAGCGGTCGCGGTACCCGGGCGTCGCCGTCTTCCGTCGCTGGACCGCCAGCTGGCACGCATTGCGGCGCGGCACGGGGGGACTACGGCAATCTGGGTGCAGTACGTGCGCACGGGACGCGTGGCCTCGTGGAACGCGGACGCGGAGTTCCCCGCCGCAAGCCTGGTCAAGCTCCCGCTCGCGGCCGGAGCGGTCATGCGGATGGGTTCGCGCCCCTGGCTGCATGCCTCATGGCCAGACCTGGTGGCGGTGCTCCGCCGCAGCGACGACCACGCCGCCAACCGCCTGGTCGATGCCCTCGGCTCGGGCTGCGGCAGTGGTCCTGATGCCGCGGCGGCCGACGGTCTGCGGCGCCTGGGTGCCCATCAGAGCACCTACCCGGGCTGCTACCTGACGGAGGACGAGTTGCAGCCTCGCCTGCCTTCCGGAGGCGCCTCGGCAACGCCCGTGTGGTCCACCCGGCATACCACTGCCCGGGATATGGGCCGGATGCTGTTCTCGCTGCACTCCGCGGCCGTCCCGACGCGCGCGGGTACCCGCCAGACCGGCATCGACCCCCTGCGCGCACGCATGCTGCTGGGCCTGATGCTCACCTCGGAGCAGGTCGGCGCGAATGCGAGCCTGTTCGCGGGGGGGCTGCCCCGGGGCACTCCCATCGCTGGCAAGAACGGCTGGCGGGAAGGCGAGCAGCACGGTTCGGGAATTGCCTACACGCGATCGGGGCCCGTCATCATGGTCGTCCTGACGCAGCGGAATAGTGGCGCCAACCTGTCGGATGCGCGTGCGATCGGCGCCGAGGTCGCCCGCGCCGCCGTGCGGGGCTGATCCATGCCCGAGGGACACACCATCCATCGCGCCGCGCGCAGGCACGCAGACCTTCTGGCCGGTGCGCCGGTCCGCGCGGAGTCCCCGCAGGGACGGTTCACCGACGGGGCACGTGAGATCGACGGACGGGTGCTGCAGGGCGTCGACGCCCACGGCAAGCACCTCCTGTACCGGTTTCCCGACGACCTGACGCTGCACGTTCATCTCGGACTGTTCGGGCGGTTCCTCACGCACCGCGGCGCACCGCCGGAGCCGCGGGGCGCAATCCGCCTGCGCCTCGGGGGCGAGGAGGGCGCCATCGACCTGCGCGGCCCGACGGCATGCGAGTTGGTGGATCCACCGCAGGTGGAGGCTCTTCTCGCGCGGCTCGGACCCGATCCCCTCCGCGGAGATGCAGATCCCGAACGCGCCTGGCGCCGCATCAGCCGAAGTGGACGCGCAATCGGCGCCCTCTTGATGGACCAATCCGTGCTTGCCGGCGTGGGGAACGTCTATCGGGCGGAGGCCCTGCTGGTGGAGGGCATCCACCCCGTCCGACCAGGCCGGGAGGTTTCACGGGCGGAGTTCGACGCCCTGTGGTGCACGCTCACACGCATGCTCCGCGAGGGCGTGCGGGCGGGGCGCATCGTCACCGTGAGCGCGGAGGATGCCGGGGTGCCGCGCTCGAGGATCCCGCGGGGGGAGCGAACCTACGTGTACCGGCAGAGCGCCTGCCGCAGGTGCGGCGGACCTGTTCGTAACTGGCAGATGGACGGCCGGAGGGCATGGGCCTGCCCGGCCTGCCAGTCGTGAGCAGGATTCCCCCTTCGCTGCTGCGAACATCCCACTGACGAATCCCCGAAGGAAGGAACCCAGTCCATGGGCACGGACTCCGCGCAGGCCCTCCGGCAGTCGAGCAACAGCTTGATGTGGGGCGGCATCCTCGCGCTCATCATCGGCATCATCGCGATCGCGGTGCCGGCCGTGGCATCGGTCAGCATCGCCATCCTCATCGGCATCCTCGTGATCGTGCTGGCCGTCACCTGGCTCTTCGCCGCAATCGGAAGCGAGACATCCACCGGATGGAAGATCACCGGGGTCATCCTGTCGGTGCTTCTGCTCATCGGCGGCCTGTGGATCCTCTTCAACCCGGTGGAGTCGACCATCGGCCTCACCGCGGTCATCGCCATCGTGTTCATCGTGATGGGCGTCGTCCGCGTGGTGGCTGCCATCGGCGACACCGGCGGTGAGGGCAGCCGCTGGCTTCTCGCCCTCGGTGGCATCCTCGCCATCATCCTGGGAATCCTGATCGCCGCCGACTGGCCGTCGTCGGCCGCGTGGGCCATCGGCCTGCTTGTGGGTATCCAGTTCATCTTCGATGGCATCGGCCTGATCCTCATGGCATCGGCCATGAAGGGCGCGCTCCGCCGCTGACCACCGGCCCCCGCCCGTGGACCCCGCCACCTTGGGCGGTTCGCGGGCGGGGCGCTGGGCGGACCGGCTCGCAGCACGCGGGGCCCGCGCGTGCTTGCATGGACGCTCCCGATCAGCGTCACCATCCCTGAGAAGTTGGAGATACATGGCCATCACCGTCCAGAGCCCGCCCGTCGGCGCATCCGAAGCGCTATCCCTGCTCAACACGTCATCCGACCGCACGAGCACGGGCCGCCGCAACAGGGCACTGATCGTCCTCCTATGGCGGGCTGGGCTGCGACCCGGTGAGGCACTGTCGCTGACGGCCCGGGACATCGACGCCGACGGGCGCCGGGCGACGGTGGCGGACCGCACGGTGGGCCTGGACGACATGGCCGCGCGCGAGGCCGCCGCATGGCAGGGGCGCCGCGAGGAGCTGGACCTGCCGGCCGACGGCCCCTTCATCTCCACCCTGCGGGGCAAGCCCCTGAGCCAGGCCTACGTGCGCGAATTGCTGCCGCGCCTTGCGGAACGCGCTGGCCTGGAACGTCGCGTCCACGCCATGGGCCTCCGGTACGCCTGCGCGGCGGAGATGGCGGGCGAGGGTGTCCCCACCGAGGTCATCGAAGCGCAGTTGGGCGTGCGCCCGCAGTCATCGGTGGCGCGCTACCTGCCCACGCCGGACGACTCGGATGTGGTGGCGGCCATGGCAGCGCGCGCCGTTCCACCCGGCGCCTAGCCGCCGCATGGCCCGTGCGGTAGTGCGGGTGGGCGAGCCGCGCGATGCCCGTGCCGCGGAATGCGTACTGGCGGAGCGGGGCCACGCCGTGGACCATGGAGAGCCGCAGGCCGGTGACGCGTTGCTGGTGGTCGACGAGTGGACGCCCGAGCACGCTCCGCACGTGGTGCGGGCCCGCGGTCTGGGCGTGCCGGTCACGGTGCTGGCGGAACTTCTCCTGCAGGAGCTGCCACGCCCGCTCGTTGCCGTGACTGGCACCGCCGGCAAGACCTCCACGTGTCGGGCCCTGGCCCATCTGGCGCGGGCCGTGGGCCGGACCCCTGCGATCTCCGGCACCGCGCGCTCCGGAAACGCATGGCCGGACCACTCCCTGGTGACCCCGCCCGACGGCGCGGACCTGACGATCGCCGAACTGACGTCCACGCACCTGTGCCACATGGGCGCGGTGACCCCGGACGTCGCGATCGTCACCTGCATCCGCCCCGACCACGTGGAACTGCATGGCGGCGTCGCGGGGTACGTCGCCGCGAAGCGGCGGTTGCTCGAACACCTCGGCCCGGGTGACTCGCTCGTGCTGCCGTGTGATGACCCCGCCACGCTTACCGCCATCGGGCCCACGGGCGGGGCGAGATGGTGGTTCGGGGACTCCCGGTATTCCGCGGACCGGCATGGTGCATTCATCGGGGGCGGCAGGCTGCTGGTGCGTTCCCCGGATGCGGAGGCGAGCGGCCCGGCCCCAACGATCGGCAGCCGGGCCCGGGCGGTGGCCGCCGCAGCGGCGGGTGCCCTCGCCGTGGGAATCCCCGCCCCGGAGGTCGCACGGGCGGTTGGCACGGTGCCGGTCCCTCCCCATCGGATGGACCGGCGGATGACCCCCACGGGCATCGCGGTCATCGACGACACCATGGCCGCGACGCCGATGAAGGCCGCCGCCGCCCTTGCCGATGCGGGACCCGGTGACCTGGTCGTGGTAATCGGTGGCGACCCCGCCCCCGGAGGGATGCCGGTGCATGCGGATCCCGCAGCACGGGATGCCCTGGTGAGCGCGGTGCGCGAGGCGCGGCGGCGGGCACGGGTGCTGGTGGCCTTTGGGCCAGCGGCCGCCGTGCTGGCCGCCATCGCACGACCGGATCATGTGGCGGCCGGCATCGACGAGGCGATCGACATCGGCCTGCGCGAGGCCACCCCGGGGGGATCGGTGCTGGTCAGCCCGATGTTCCCGATGTCGCCCGCAGAGCGCGAGCGCGTGCTCGCGCGCGCCGGCGTCGACTAGTTCGGGGAGAGCCGGGTGCGGCCCGGCTGCTTCAGTCGCACCATCTGGCCACCGGTCTCGCGGTACTGACCCACCCAGGCGAGCGGGGGCGAGTAGGAATGCACCGACACGGCAGGCTCGCCCTCGAAGTGCTCCACCCGGTGGATGTACCCGAAGGGCCCCTCCTGCGGCTGGCCCGGCCGCAGGATGTGACTGGAGTCCGGCTGGTGGACGTGCATGTGGTGCTCGCGGATCGCGCCCTCGGCCACGCAGAGTCCCACCTCGGAGATGTCGTGGTCGTGGAAGCCGGTCTCCTGCCCCGGCAGCCAGGAGAGGACCCACACATCGATGTAGTCATTCTCGAATACCAGGCGGTAGTCGCGGTAGTCCTCGCACACCGCCACGTAGTCCCGCCACCGTCCGCTGTCCACGATGCGCGCGCTGATTTCGCCGAGCTCCGGGGCGTGCACCTGCCGGTCGATATTCGCGAGGAACGCAAGCTCCTTGGGAAGCTCCGGGAAGGGCCACCGCGGCTCGGGCGTGGGCCACGCGGGGCGCTGTGCTGCGGTCGTGCTCACCGGTACCTCCGAATCCGTGGGCGTGGCCGGACACTACGCGTGGAGCGGCGCTGGGCCAGCCCGGTCGGTCACCACGGCGTAGCGAATGTGAGCCGCGCTACGTTCCTGCCGATGCCGTGCCCATTGATCCTGAACGCGCTGGTCGGTTTCCGCACGCGCCTGGCGGACGACGGGCTGGTGCACGTGCGCGGCTGGACCACTCCGGAGGGGCCTGTGGTTCTGGTGGCCGAGCTCGACTGGGCAATCCTGGTCGCGGACCCGGCAGACGCGTATGACGGGCCCGGCGTGTTCACCTACCCCGGATACGCCCTCGGGGCGGCACTGGATGCCGCCGCCGGCGCGGGACTGGCCAACCCGCGCGTGGTGGTGCGGATGCCCGATCCGCCGGGTGAGCGCTTCGCGCTGGTCACCGACGTGGAGGATCCCGGGGCGTGGGCCGAACTCGATGCCCCGGGCCTGCTCAGGGCGATGGCAGGCGCGGACCCCACCGGACCACCACCAGGGGCGTACGTGCGACGGGTGGTCGAGGAATGGATCCCCGGCCACCGGCCCGAGGCCTAGCCCCCGCCTGCACGGATGCGGCGCACGGCCTCGGCGTCGGCCCGCTCGATCTCCACGGCGGCCTCGACGACGGCCTCGCGGTCATTCCAGGGCACGGCCACGAGCCCGGCCTCGTCCACGTACACCCAGTCCCCGGGCGTGACCGTGACACCCCCGAAGCAGATGAGCCCACCTACCTCCACGATCTGCAGCAGATCACCGCTGGCACGAGGCGTCTCCGACAGCGCCCACACGCCCATCGCGTATTCCGCGGCTTCCTGCCGATCGCGGATCGCACCCCAGGCGATGACTCCGGCTGCGCCGGCCTCCTCGATGGCGGCGAGCTTCTTCCCGCCGGCGACCGCCTCGCCCGGGGCGTCCGGGGCCGCGATGAGCACGATCCCCCCGGGAGGGACATCGGCGAGTGCGTGCGTGGCCGCCTGGGCCAGGTCGTGGTCGGGAAGGTCGTCCCGACGGGGACCGAACCGG
>CAZPAT010000087.1:2979-6013 GCA_964584485.1 uncultured Bifidobacterium sp. | reverse complement strand
GAGCAGATCGTGCGTGGCGCACGCGCCCACTGGCTGGGCCGCGTGGACGACCCGCACCTGGCCGACCTGTACCGGGCGGCGTCCGTGGTGGCCGTGCCCTCGCTGTACGAGGGATTCGGGCTGCCGATCCTGGAGGCCATGGCCAGCGGCGCACCCGTGGTGGCGAGCAACCGCGGGGCCATGCCCGAGGTGGCCGGCGACGGCGCCATCACCACCGACCCCACCCCCAACGCGCTGGCGGTGGCCATCCGCGAGGCCATGGAGCCCGCGACCGCCGACCGCCTGCGCACGGCGGGGGTGGCGCAGGCCGCCGCATTCACCGACCGGTCGATGGGTGAGGCCGCATGGCAGGCGCTCGGCCGTACCATGGCCGCATGAAGCGCATCCCCTCCGCCCTGCCGGGCGTCGTGGTCATCGAGCCCGTGGTGCACGGGGATGCCCGGGGGTTCTTCATGGAGACCTACCGCGAGTCGGACCTGGCGGCTTTGGGGATCACCGACCGGTTCGTGCAGGACAACCACAGCCGCTCGTCCCGGGGGGTCATCCGGGGCATGCACTTCCAGGTGGGGGGTCATCCGCAGGCGAAGATGATCCGCTGCGCCCGGGGATCGATCCTCGACGTGACGGTGGACCTGCGCAGGGGATCGCCCACCTTCGGGCAGTGGGAGGCGTGGACGCTGGATGACGAGCGCGGCTTGCAGCTGTACTGCCCCGTGGGATTCGCTCACGGCTTCCAGGTGCTGTCGGATACGGCGGACGTGGTGTACCGGTGCTCCGATTACTACGCCCCCGACGACGAGCGTTCCATCGCGTTCGACGACCCGGCGATCGGCATCGAGTGGGCCGACATCCCGCCGGTGGTGAGCGACCGCGACCGCGCTGCGCGGCGCCTGGCCGAGATCGCGGACGCACTGCCGTTCGCATGGGAGGGATGACCCGCCCCGAGGTCAGCGTGGTGGTGGTGTCCTACCGGTGCGCCGACCATCTGGGCACCTGCCTGGATGCGCTGGCCCAGCATCACGACGTGGCGCACGAGGTGATCGTGGTGGACAACGCGAGCGGTGACGGCACCGCGGAGGTGGCGGGCGGCTGCCCCGGGGTCACCCTGGTCGAGCGTGATGCCAACGGCGGGTTCGCGCGGGCCGCCAACGAGGGCATGGACCGGGCCACCGGCCACGCGGTGCTGGTGCTGAACCCCGACGCCGTGGTTCCCCCGGGCACCCTGCGTGCATGCCTGGACGCCCTGTGGGCGGAGCCGGATGTGGCAGTGCTGGGCCCGCGCGTGGTGGACGCGCAGGGCTCGGTGGATGCCCGCTGCCACCGGCGCTTTCCCACCGCGTGGTCGGCACTGTGCTTCACGACCGGCCTCGACCGGGTGCTGCCATGGCGCAGCGCGCAGGATTACCTGATGCGCTACCTGCCGGACGACCAGCCCGCCGACGTGGACGCCGTGTCGGGGGCATTCATGCTGATGCGCGCGGATGCCCTGCATGAGGTGGGCGGATTCGACCAGCAGTTCTTCATGTACGCGGAGGACATCGACCTGTGCATGCGATTCCGCGCCGCGGGCTGGCGCGTGGGGTATCGCCCGGTGGCCACGGTGGTGCACGTGGGCGGCGGATCCGGCATGGGCGGGCAGCGCACCCCTGCCGCCGATGCCGCCGCCTTCCGCACCATGGCCCCGCTCATCCGCAAGCACCGCCCCGGGGTGCGCGGAGCGGCGCTGGCCCTCCTGGCGTTCCTCGCCGGCGAGGCATTGCTGCTGGCGAGCCGCGCGCGACGGCTTGCGTACTCTTATCCCCCGTGAGGATCGCTCTCATCGGCACCCGCGGCATACCCGCGGCCTACTCGGGGTTCGAGACGGCCGTGGAGAACCTGGCCCGCGAGTTCACGGACCGCGGGCACGAGGTGACCGTGTACTGCCGCCCGCACATGACCGAGCAGCGGGACGCGCACGCGGGCGCCCGCCTGGTGCACCTGCCGACCGTGCGCAACAAGTACCTCGACACCATCGTGCACACCACGGTGAGCACCGGGCACCTCATCACCAGGGAGCGCCCCGACCTGGCCATCTACTTCATCGCGGGCAACGCGCCGGTGGTGCCCGTGGCGCGCATCGCCGGGGTGCCCAGCATCCTGCAGATCGACGGCATGGACTCCCAGCGCGCCAAGTGGCCGCGCGCCGCCCGGGCCATCATCCGCCAGTTCGAGCACATGTCGGCCGCAGCGGCCACCATCGCGGTGACCGACAGCGAGAGCGTGGCCGACCTGTACGAGGAGCGCTTCGGCCGCCGCCTGCTGGCCATCCCCTACGGCGCCGACCTGCCCGACCCCGGCACCACGGACGCGCTCGACGACCTGGGGCTCACCGCCGGTGAGTACATCCTGTTCGTGGGGCGCCTGGTGCCCGAGAACAACGCCCACCTGCTGATCGAGGCCTACAGCACTCTCAACACGGACTGGCCCCTGGTGGTGGTAGGCGATGCGCCGTACGCCGAGGACTACATCGCCGGGCTGCGCGAGATGGCAGGTGACCGGGTGCGGATGCCCGGCTACGTGTTCGGTGATGGCTACGCCGAACTGGTGAACAACTGCGGGGTGATGTGCGTACCCACCGAGGTGGGCGGCACGCACCCGGTGATCGTGGAGGCCATGGCCGCAGGCGCCCCGCTGGTGGTGAGCGACCACGCCCCCAACGTGGAGGTGGTGGGCGACGGCGCCGCCACGTTCTCGCTGGCGGCCGCGCCGGCATCGCTGGCCGGGGTGCTGCAGCGCCTGCTGGCCGACCCCGACCGGCGTGCGGAGCTGGGCGCACGCGCGGCGGAGCGCGCGCGCGAAAGGTTCGGCTGGGGCACCTGCGCCGAGCGGTACCTGGCGTTGGCGGAGGCGCTCACCACGTGAGCGATGCGCCGGTGGACGAGGGGGCGATTCCGCGCGGGGCCATCAGCACGCGCACCATCGTGCTGGGCCTGGTGGTGGGCCTGCCGCTATCGGCCCTGTTCCTGTGGCTCGCCATCCGCGGGGTGTCGTTCGA
>CAZPAT010000087.1:0-2879 GCA_964584485.1 uncultured Bifidobacterium sp. | reverse complement strand
ATCCTGATCCCCGTGATCATCGGCACGCCGCTCGCCGCGTGGTGGCTGACCGCCCGGTACCACGGATCGCGGGCCGCCGTGCCCGGAGACACCGCCGGTTAGACTCGCCCGCAGGTGACCCGCACTGATCCCCAGGCTGCGCCCGCCGCGTGGGTGTGCGTGCCCACGTACAACGAGCGCGAGAACCTCGAGGCGCTCGTGCGCCGCCTGCTGGCGGTGTTCGACGAGTCCGCGATCAACGGCCACGTGCTGGTGATCGACGACTCCTCCCCCGACGGCACCGGGCGGATCGCCGACCGCCTGGCCGCGGAATCAGACCGCGTGCAGGTGCTGCACCGGTCGCGCAAGTCGGGCATCGGCCCCGCGTACCGCGATGGCTTCCGCCACGCGCTGGCCCACGGCGCCGACCTGGTGCTGGAGATGGACTGCGACTTCTCGCACGACCCCGCGGCGGTTCCGCTGCTGGTGTACGCGGCCCGCGACGCCGACGTGGTGCTGGGATCGCGCTACGTGCCCGGCGGCCGCGTGGAGGACTGGGGCCTTGTGCGGCGCGCCATCAGCCGCGGCGGGTCGCTGTACGCGAAGGCCGTGCTGGGCATTCCGGTGAACGACCTGACCGGCGGCTTCAAGTGCTTCCGCCGCCAGGTGATCGAGGCCATCCCGCTGGACCAGGTGTCGTCGGCTGGATACGTATTCCAGATCGAGATGACCTACCGGGCGGTGCTGCTGGGCTTCCGCGTGGTGGAGGTGCCCATCACCTTCACCGATCGCACCCAGGGTGCGTCGAAGATGTCGCGGGGCATCGTGCTGGAGGCCGCCACGCACGTGCCGCGCCTGCGGCGCCAATTGGGGCGCGGCCGCGGGCGGGGCCGGCGGCGGCGATGACCACGCAGGCGGAACCGGCGACGCCATCGCGCGCCCTGTGGCGCCTGGACGGCCCGCTGATCGCGGTGATCGTGGCGATCCTCCTCGGAACCGCGGCGCGGCTGGTGATGCTGACCACCAACATCGCCCGGCTGGAGTCGGACGAGGCCGTCACCGGCATCATGGCCCAGCGCATCCTGGACGGCGACTTCCCCGCGTACTTCGGCATCCAGAGCTACCAGGGGGCGCTGGAGCAGTACCTGCAGGCCGCCGTGTTCGCGGTGCTGCCCGACACCCCCCTGACCCTGCGCCTGGTGCAGGTGGGCTTCATCATCGCCATCGCGGTGCTGGTGTACGTGCTGGGCACCCGGATGACCGGATCGCGGTGGGCGGGGGCGCTCGCCACCGGCCTGTACTGCCTGGGGCCGTACTACTCGGTGATCAAGGGCGTCCGCAGCCACGGCGGCTACGACGGCGCGCTGCTGTTCGGCCTGCTGGCCGTGCTGGTGGCGCTGGGCCTGCGGCGCGAGTCGGCGCGCGCGCCGTGGATGGCGGCGGCGCTCGGGCTGTTCACCGGCCTGGCCATCTGGGAGAACTACCTCTCCGCCTACCTGCTGATTCCCGCCGCGCTGTGGGCGATTGCAAGCGCGCGGGGCTCGCTGCGCCGCCTGCTGCCCTGGGGCATCGGCGGGCTGATCGTGGGCCTGCTGCCGGTCATCGCCTTCCGGCTTGCCAATGGCCTGAACCCGCCATCCGGCACGGGCACACCACCGCCCACCACCTTCTCCGAGCGCATGGACCTGCTGTTCAGCCCGGTGCTGGGGCGGTTCCTCGGGGTGCCCAGCCCCGAGCCGTGGGTGGCGCGGGTGATCCCCGGCGCCCTCATCCTGCTGATCGCCCTGGGCACGCTGGGCGCGGCCATATGGGTACGCCGCTGGGGTATCTGGGACATGGCCACGCTGCGCACAGGGCGGCGGAAGCCCATCGACATCGTGCTGGTGGCGTTCATCATCACGCCGTTCATCTACGCGGCATCCACCTACACGTGGTTCGCGGGCGAACCGCGCTACCTGTTCACGCTGTATCCGTTCCTGGCCATCGGCATCGCCGCGGCCGTATTCACGCTGCACGGCACGCCACGCCTGGTGCTGGCGATCGTGACCCTCGCGGTGAGCGCCACGCTGCTGGTGTCGAACATGCGCGTGGTGTACGCGGGTGGCGGCGAGATCTCCGCGGCCGACGGGGGGCTGATCCACACCGAGGACCTGCCGCAGGTGGTGGACGTGCTGCAGGAGAAGGGCGCGGACTCCGCCTACGCCGACTACTGGGTGGCCAACCCCCTGCAGTTCTTCGGCCGCGACCGCATTTACGTGGCCTCCACCAGCATCGACCACTTCCCGTCGCTGAGCGCCGTGGTGGATGCCGATGCCAACCCGGCCATCGTGTCGACGGTTCCCGGGGGGGCCGACGGCGCCCGGCAGATGCTGACGGCATCCGGGCGCACCTTCACCGAGACCCCCGTGGGGCGGTTCGTGGTGTTCACCGACATCCAGCCCCCGTGGAGGCGCCCGGCCGCCGGTTGACGCGGTCCGTCGGCGGGGCGCGGGTATGCTGCCCGCCGTGGCTACCGAAGAAACCGTCAAGAAGAGCCGCGCGGACGAGCTGCGCGCGGAGATCCTCGACCTCACGCTCGAGTACGCCGAGGAGGCCTTCCCGCCGCCGGCGTTCAACCCCGCGGCACCGGTGGTTCCGGTGTCCGGGCGCGCGTACGACGGCGACGACGTGGCGACGCTGGTGGACAGCTCGCTGGACTTCTGGCTCACCACTGGCCGATTCGCCCACGAGTTCGAGCGGGCGTTCGCAAAGCGCATGGGGCTTCGCCACTGCCTGCTGGTGAATTCGGGATCGTCCGCCAACCTGGTGGCGTTCTCGGCGCTCACCTCGCCCAAGCTGGGCGACCGGCAGATCCTGCCCGGCGATGAGGTGATCACCACCGCCACGGGATTCCCCACCAC
>CAZPAT010000086.1:2213-6079 GCA_964584485.1 uncultured Bifidobacterium sp. | reverse complement strand
TACGGGGTGTGGGTCGAGAAGTCGATGTACGGGCGCACGTACATGGGGGTGGAGCGCAGCACGTTCGTGGTGGGGCCGGACGGCGTGCTGCTGCACGCCGACTACAAGGTGAAGGCCGCCGGGGATGCGGCCCGGGTGCTCGCCCTGCTGGGCTGAGCAGCGGGTACGCTCCGGCCCAATCAGGATTTCCGGAGGAGCACATGGACGTATTCGAGGCCATTCGCAAGCGCAAGGCCGTGCGCACGTACACGGACCGCCATGTTCCCGACAAGGTGGTCGACCGGGTGCTGCGCGCGGCGCTACAGGCACCGACCGGCAGTGGATCCCAGGCCTGGAGCCTGCTGGTGGTGCGCGACGACGCCCGGCGCCGCGAGGTGGCCGACCTGGTCATCGCCGGCGGCGCGCGGTACTTCGCCGCGATGCGTCCGCGGCGTGATGCGACGCCGGAGGAGCACGAGGCGGAGTGCGTGGCGTACGCGGA
Source organism: uncultured Bifidobacterium sp. (assembly GCA_964584485.1). Classification (GTDB taxonomy): domain Bacteria; phylum Actinomycetota; class Thermoleophilia; order Miltoncostaeales; family Miltoncostaeaceae; genus SYFI01. The sequence continues at coordinate 5,598 of CAZPAT010000086.1, read as the reverse complement.
GAAGATCCTGGCCACCTACCGCATCGCGCCGGTCTGGGTGATGGGCCTGCTGGTGCCGCGGCACAACTACCCCGAGAGCATGGAGGAGGGCGGCTACGTCGACGACCTCCTGTCGGTGGCGTTCGCGATGGAGAACCTGTTCCTCGCGGCGCGCGCCGAGGGCCTCGGCACCGTGCCGACATCCGCGTTCCAGCGGTTCGAGAAGGACCGCCTCAGGTCCATCGTGGGCCTTCCCGACGAGGTCGACCCCGTCCTCGTGACCCCGCTCGGCTACCCCGAGTCATTTCCCGAGGGTCTTCCCCCGGCGCTCAAGCGCACCTTCCGCGGCTGGCGGTCGCTGGTGCACGACGACGCCTGGGGCAGCACCCGCGACTGAACCCCGGAGGAGCTCTCAATGGCATGGGATGACATCGCGCAATGGCAGCCGCAGGACCTCTTCGCGTCGCTGCGCATGGGCGACAACGTGCAGCCGGTGGACTGCCGCGAACTCACGTGGCGCGAGGCGGATACCAAGGTGCGAAATGCCATTCGCATCGACCCGATGTCGTTCACCTCGGAGATCGACACGCTTCCGAAGGAGAAGGAGCTGGTCTTCTACTGCGACCGGCCGGGTGAGGCCACGAGCATGAAGATCGCCCTCACGGCGTTCGACAAGGGGTACTCGCGGGTGGGCGTGCTGGTCGGCGGCTTCGATGCCTGGGCTGCGGCGGACTACCCGGTGGAGCCGAAGGAGTAGCCCGCCGCGGATGCCCGCGCTACTTTGGGGTGAGGCCGTACCGCTGCTCGAGCCACTCCGGCAGCAGCGCGGCCAGTGCCCGGATGAGGAGCTCGCGCTCGGAGATGGCGACGCGCGCCGCGACCGACATCACGAGCTGGCCCTCATCGGACCGCACGCCCTGGACGCCCGAGACCATGTTGTCGCCCTCGGCCTTGTTGTAGACCATCGAGCGGGCGGCCATCGGCCAGTGCTCGCGGGTCCACTCTATGAGCGCCTCCTCGAGGTCCGTGGGCGTGTACTCCAGCAGGGCGCGCTGGAGTTCGTTGGGCATGCCGTCACTGTCGCGCTGCATCTGACGTCCTTTGAGGGGCCGGTTGCGGGATCTCCCGGCAGGATAGCCACGTGGACGCCGTGACCGGGACACAGGGAAGGTGGACGCGCGGGCGGCTGGTCGTGCTGGCGCTCGGGCCCGCGGCCTGCATTGCGGTGGTCATCGGCACGGGCCTCGAGTGGGGCCGCCTCCTGGTGAACGGCCGCCTGGTGGTGGCCGAGGTGGGGCTGTCGCTCTGGCAGGGCATCTCTGCACTCGCCGTCGCCACCGCGGGCGCGACGGCGATGGGTCTGCTGATGGCCTCCGGTCGCCGCCGGTACGCGGCTCTGGCGGCGTTGGCCACGGGCGCGGTCGTGACCGGACTCACGGCCCAGGCGCTGTCGTGGCTCGTGTCGCGCCCCGGTGATATCGCCGACCAGGTGAGGGCGGGAGCCGAGTCGATTCCCCTGCAGGGATACATCGTGCCGACGATCGAGAGCGTGGTGGGACCGGGGGCGTGGCTCACGCTCGTGGCCGGGATCGTGCTCCTGCTGGTGGGTCTGGCGGGTCTGGTGGTGCCCGCCTGGCGGGCGCGCCGACGGGGCCCCGGGGCGCGTGCCGGTAGACTCGCCACCGGCCCATGAAGACCTTCATCCTCCTCGCCACGCTCAGCCCCCAGGGGCTGCAGACCCTTCGGTTCACGCCTGAGCGCCTGCTCGAGGTGAACCGCGAGATCGAGGACCTGGGCGGGCGCGTGCTGCAGCAGTGGGCGGTGCTGGGCTACTACGACTTCATCAGCGTGATCGAGGCGCCCGATGAGGAGGCGGCGGGGAACATGGTGGCGGAGCTCTCCGCCCGCGGCAGCGCCACCTTCGACACCCTCACGGTGATGGACCCCGACGACCTGCTGGGGTAGGGCTCAGGCGCCGACGCGCCGCCACGATTCGGAGTGGCACAGCGGACACGACGGGAGCACAAGTACCCCGTCGTTCTCGGTGGGCGAGGTGATGAGGAGATCGCACTCGGCGCACCGGAAGGAGCCCGTCACCTCGTCGCCCACATGGAGGATGTCGGACTGGTCGGGGGCCTCTGGCATGTGTGTTCCTCCCGCGCCGGGCGCGTGGATCGGTGGTCGGGAACGCCCCGGGGGCTAGATCGCGAGGGCGGCCACGAGGCTGGCCGCCGCGATGATGGCGAACAGCACGAAGCCGACGGCGAGCACCCGCGTCTCGGTGATGCGGGGCTCGCGGGGCACGGAATCCGTGGACGGGCGCCAGTGGAGGATCCGGGCGATGCGGCCCTCATGGATGGACCGCTCGCAGTAGGGGCAGAACGTCGCCGTCTCGAGCAGGGGCAGTCCGCACCGGTGGCACCCGGGTGCGTCCGCGGGGTGATGATGCTGGAGATCCGACTCCGTCCGCACGAGCTGCTCCTCGCCTGCGACTGCATGCGCAGCATAGCCGGGCGGGAAGGAATTCGTGCGCCGGCGTCGACGGACGCCTGCGCCGCCCCCGTGTCAGTCGTCGTCGCCCAGCATCGGGAATGCGGTCGCGGCGTCGTGCGATGGCGCGCCCGCGTCGTCCGGGCCCTCTGCCGCGGCGAGATCGGCCAGTCGCGCGTCGACCTCTGCGATCTCGGCGGCCAGCGCGCCTGCCGGTATGTCGCCGTGGCGGGCCAGGGCGTGCGCGCGGGCGCCCAGCGCGGCCAGCGCGCGGCGGTGGCGGCGCTCCAGCACCCGGCGTTCGCCCTCGATGCGCGCGCGGTGCACCGATGAGCGCATGTCGTGGGCCACGCGGCCCGCGGTGGACGCGACGGACGAGATGATGGACATGCAACCAGCGTAGCGATGACGGTTGTGGCGGGCGCGTGGGCCATGCGTGACGCGGCGGCGCACACGTGCGCGGTGGCCGCTCATACGGTCGCGCCATGTCCGGACTGGCGCAGCGACGATGGGATGCGGGTCAGGCGACCATGGAGCACGTGGGCCTGGCCCTGGTGCTGGCCCTGTTGTTCGGGGCGCTCGCCATGGTGATGGCCCGCGGTCCCTGGCCGGGGGCACCATCCGTGGCCCCGCAGGTGATCGCCCACGTGGCGGCGCCGTTGGATGGTGCGCCCGCGGGTGCCGGGCCCCCGCCCGCGCACGCCGCACCGCCACCGGCGGGCACGGCGCGCGCCATGGAGCGGATGGTGTCCATGGAGGCGACGGGTGGCGCGTCCGGGGCGCTGCGGCAGGCGTGGGATGGCCTGCTGTGGTGGGGCCTGCTGAACGTGGACGGGCAGATCGAGGCCGGCAGGGGGTTCCTGGATCAGGTGGGGGTGCGGGCGGAGGACCTGGTGAAGGACCCCGTCAAGACGAT
>CAZPAT010000086.1:0-2113 GCA_964584485.1 uncultured Bifidobacterium sp. | reverse complement strand
GTGATGGATGCGATGGCGGCACGCCTGCATGCGTGGGCGGCCACGGCCTGGTGGCGGGCGCGCGATGCCCGCGGCCAGGGAACGGTGGAATACGTGGGGATGGTGGTGATGGTGACCCTGCTGGTGGCCGCGGTGGCGGTGGCGGCCAAGGGCTGGGCGCCCGACGTGGGCAACTCGTTGAAGAAGGCGCTCACCGGGGCGGTGAAGCACTTGACCGACGGCTTCGGGTGAGGTCCGGGGGGCCGCGGTGGGCGCCCGCTACGGGATGACCACCGCGGCCCCGTCCACCTCTCCCGTGGCGATGCGCTGCAGGGCCCGGTTCGCGTCGGCCAGGCCGTGCTCCTCGATCGTGGTGACGATGGGGATCTCTGCCGCGAGCGCCAGGTAGTCACGGGCATCCGCCCGCGTGACGTTGGCCACGGAGTGGATGGAGCGCTCCCACCAGAGGTCGGCGTAGTCCATGGGGGGCAGTCCGTCGAGGTGGATGGCGTTGATGGCGACGGTGCCGCCGCGGTCGAGGGCGGCGAGCGCCCGTGGCACCACTGCGCCCACCGGCGCGAAGGTGACGGCCAGGTCGAGGGCGAACGGCGGCGGGTCGTCGTATGCCCCCGCCCACTCGGCCCCCATCTGACGCGCCCGCTCCTGCTCCTGCGTGTTGCGGGTGGCGACGGCAACGCGGCATCCCATGTGGCGGGCCACCTGCAGTGCCTGCAGCGCCGATGCCCCGAAGCCGTACAGGCCCACGCGTGCCCCGGGGGCGATGCCCGCCACCCGCAGCGCGCGGAACCCGATGATTCCCCCGCACAGGAGAGGTGCGAGCGCCGTGGCGTCAGGGCCCTCGGGGAGGGGAACGACGACGTCGGCCCGGGCGCTGGTGAACTCGGCGAAGCCGCCGTGGCGGTCCCAGCCGGTGAACACCGCGTGGGGGCAGAGGTTCTCGCGCCCGGATGTGCAGAACGCGCACTGCCCGCAGGTGCCGGCGAGCCACGTGAGGCCTGCGCGGTCGCCCTCCGTCCAGCCGGTGACCCCGGGCCCGACCTGGGCGATGCGCCCCACCACCTGGTGACCGGGGATGATCGGCAGCACCCGCGCCGCAAGGTCGCCCTCGCACAGTTGCAGGTCGGTGCGGCATGCCGCGCAGGCATCGACCCGGATGACCACCTCGCCCGGGCCCGCCACCGGGTCCGGGAAGGTGGCGAACCTCAGGGGCTTGGTACCGATGCCCGCGGGTGCGGTGAGGACCATTGCGCGCATATGCTGGGAGCGTGGCACGGATGCGGGCAATGCGCGTGGACAGCGCCCCGATGTCGGGCGGGGACCCCTCGCGGGTGCACGGCGTGGCCGACGGCACGCGCGTGCTGCTACCCGGCCTGACGCGGCCGGAGGCCGAGGCCGCGTGCGGATGGCTCGCCGCGTTCGATGAGTCCGACCTGCCACTGGCGCTGGCCGAGGTGGTGCTGCCCGTGGTGCTGACGGGCGGCGCCGGGCCATACCTGCTGGATACGGATGGTGCGCTGATGCTGGCGCTGGCGGAGCACCCCGCCGTGTCCGGCGCGCGGGTGGTGATGGGCGCGATCCCCGGCGGGAGCGCGGTGGGCGCAGCGTGCCCGGTGTCCGGACCCGGATGGGCGTGGCTGGTGCGCGCGCGGGTGGACGACGCCGACCGCGTGCGCGCCCTGGACGAACTGGACGGTGCGCGCGCGGCGGCGGACCTGCGGAAGTGGGCCGACCGGTGGGGCGGGCACGCGTCTACGCTGGTCGCGTGAGCCAGTACGTCATCCGCTTCACGGCCGAGAACCCCGGGGAACTCGACGCCGGGTCCACCGCGCGCCTGGCCGAGGCCTCGCAGGCCATGCCCGGCACGCGCCCGGTGGGACCGGTGCGCGTGGACCCGGTGCGCCGGCGCATCGAGGCCGCATTCGCGATCGGCGTGGAGCAGGCCATGGCGGAGGCCGCCCGCGATGGCGGCAGGCTCGCGAAGGAGATGCTGCTGGCGGCGCGGATGCCCGACGCCCGGCTCGTCGAGATGACCGTGCGGCTGACGGACGACGTCAGCACGGACTGACACCGGGAGGCCCCTCCTCCACGGGGCGTGAACCCCGCCTGCGGCCGT
>CAZPAT010000085.1:0-6123 GCA_964584485.1 uncultured Bifidobacterium sp. | reverse complement strand
GCGATGGCGGCCAGCCGGATGCGCCGCTCGGGGTCGGCCCCGAACAGCCACCAGGCCAGGCCGATTCCGCCCAGCGCCATCACCACCGACACGATGATGGTCACCACCTCGGTGGCGTGCGTGGGCTCGAGGATGGCCGGCCCCTCGCCGGTGACCGGCACGAGCCAGTCGCTGATCTCGGTCCACCCGAACGGCAGCTGCAGCCATCCGCCCACGATGCTCAGGATTCCCAGCACCACCACGGGCACGGACATCCACCACCGCGAGGGGTGGGGTGCCGGTCGGTAGCCCCCCGCGGGCTCCGGGCCGAAGAAGGCGCGGAACAGCAGGCGGAACATGTACAGCGCGGTGAGGAACGCGCCGATCACGCCCACCACCCAGCAGAACACGCCGATCGCGCCGCCATTCAGGGCGCTCGCCAGCACGTCGTCCTTCGCGAAGAAGCCCGCGAAGCCGGGAACGCCGGCGATGGCCAGGCAGCCCGCGCCCATGCCGAAGTAGGCCACCCGCAGGTACTTCCGCAGGCCGCCCATGCGGTCCAGGCTCTGCTCGTCGTGCAGGGCGTGGATGACCACGCCGGCCGCCAGGAACAGCGCCGCCTTGTAGAAGGCGTGGGCCATCAGCATGAACATGCCGCTGGCGTAGGCACCCAATCCCACGGCCATGATCATGTAGCCCACCTGGCTCACCGTGGACCATGCCAGCACGCGCTTGATGTCCACCTGCTGCAGGGCCACGGTGGCCGCCATCAGCAGGGTGATCGCACCCACCACGGCCACGATGTCGCCCGCCAGCCACGAGAGGTCGAAGAACGCGTGGCACCGCACGATCAGGTACACGCCGGCCGTCACCATGGTGGCCGCGTGGATCAGCGCGCTCACCGGGGTGGGGCCCTCCATGGCGTCGGGCAGCCACGTGTGCAGCGGAACCTGGGCGCTCTTGGCCGCGGCGCCCACGAACAGCAGCAGGCAGATGGCCAGCACGGTCCCCGAGTTCGCGCCCAGGCCGGATGCGCCCGCGAATGCCTCGCCGTAGTCCAGCGTTCCCAGCTCCCGGAGGATGAGGAACGCCGCCAGCACCAGGCCGACATCGCCGATCACGTTGATGACGAAGGCCTTCTTCGCGGCGGCCACGGCGGCGGGCCTCTCGTACCAGAAGCCGATCAGCAGGTACGACGCCAGGCCCACGAACGCCCAGCCGACGATGAGGAAGAAGAAGTTGCCCGCCAGCACCAGCAGCAGCATCGAGAACACGAACAGGTTCATGCTCGCGAAGAACCGGCGGTAGTCGCGGTCGTGCTCCATGTACTCGGCGGAGTACAGGTGGATGAGGAATCCCACCCCGGTGATGATGAGCATCATCATCACGCTGAGCGGATCCACCAGGATCGACAGGTCCACGTCGGCGCCGGCGATGGAGATCCACTCGAAGGCGCTGGAGGTGAACGACCGGTCGTCCGCGGCGTTGCCCAGCAGGCCCACGAACACCGCCACCGACAGCGCGAAGCTGATGAGGATGCTGCCGATGCCCAGCAGGCGGGTGATCGCGTGCGGCGGCTCGCCCTGCCATCCGGCCAGCACGATCCCGCTGATCAGCGGTACCACCAGGACGATCCACGAGAGCGCGGTGGCCATGGGCTCAGCCCCTCATGGACGACATCTCGTCCACGTCCAGTCGGGTGCGCGAGCGGAAGATGGCCACCACCAGCCCGAGGCCGATCACCACCTCCGCCGCCGCGACCACCATCACCACCAGGGCGAACACCTGGCCCGACGGGTCGTCCCACAGGCGCGAGAAGCCGATGAGCGACACGTTGCCCGCGTTCAGCATCAGTTCCACGCTCAGCAGCAGCATCAGGGGGTTGCGGCGGCGCATCACGCCCACCAGCCCCAGCGCCAGCAGGGCCAGCGACAGCATCAGGTACGCCTCGATGGGCACGTTCACCGGCCGCCCTCCCCCTGCACGGCGCTGCGCGCCAGGATCACCGCGCCCACGGCGGCCACCAGAAGGATCAGCGACGTCACCTCGAAGGCCAGCAGGTGGTCCGACAGGAAGGCATCGCCGATGGACGCGGGCGTGCCCACGTCGGTGGTGGCGGGCGCGGCCTCGGCCGGCGCGGAGGAGGAATCCAGCACGGCCACGGCGCCGAACGCGCCCAGGCCGATCACGCCCAGCCAGCCGATCACCTGCCAGCGGTCCAGGCGGTCGGGCGTGGTCACCTCGCCCCGCTCGCCCAGGTAGGCGATGACGAACAGGAACATCACCACGATGGCCCCGGCGTACACGATCACCTGCACCGCGGCGGCGAACGGCGCAAGCAGCACGATGAACAGCAGCGCCACCGACAGCAGGGTGCCGATCAGGCTCACGGCCGCCCGGAAGGCGTCCCGGAAGAACACCACGCCGGTGCCGAACCCCAGCGCGCCGATGGCCGCGACCGCGAAGGTGATCTTCTCACCCACCGAGCACCGCCGGGTCGTACTGGTCGAGGATGCGCATGCCGTGCCGCTCGGCCACGGCCATGGCGTGGTCGCTCTGCTCGGCCGTTACCGGCGGCAGCGGGGCCGAGGCGTCGTGCACCTCGTCGCAGACCTCGCGCAGGAACGCCTCCATCTCGTGCGGTGGCGACAGCGTGCACAGCAGGCGTGCGGGCCGCCCGCCCAGGTTGCGGTAGGTGTGCGCGGCCCACGGCGCGATGGTGGTGCTCTCCCCGGGGCCCAGCACGGTGGCACGGTCCTCGGTGATCACGGTGATCTCGCCGTCCAGGCACATGTACTGCTCGGCGGCCTCATGGCTGTGCATGTGCAATGGCCCGCCGCCGGGGCGCGAGGCGATCTCGGCGATCAGGAAGCCCCCGCCGGTGGTGTCGCTGGTTGCGTGGACGCGGAAGCCCTCGCCCATGAACAGCATGGGCGTGCCCGGTGTCAGGGTGTCCACCGGCACTATGCGTCTGCCGCCGGGGAGGGGTCGCCGGGCACGTTGGGGTGCAGCGGCGGCTGCTTGGGCGCAGGCTCCAGCAGGACGTCCTTGGTGTAGATGAGGGCCTCGCGGGTGTACTCGCTGAGCTCATACGAGTGCTCGAGGGTAATGGCGTCGAAGGGGCATGCCACCTCGCAGTAGCCGCAGAAGATGCAGCGCGCCATGTTGATCTCGTAGATGCGCGCATAGCGCTCGCCGGCCGACACCCGGTTGTCCGGGGTGTTCTCCTCGGCCACCACGCGGATGCAGTCGGCCGGGCAGGCGGCGGCGCACAGCGAGCAGCCCACGCACTTCTCCAGGCCGTTCTCGAACCGCCACAGCCGGTGGCGTCCCCGGAACCGCGGGTACACCGGAGTCTTGTGCTCGGGGTACCCGATGGTCACGGGCGTCTTCAACAGGTTGCGGAAGGTGACGCCGAAGCCCTTGAGGGGATCGAGCACGCCCATCAGTTCGCGAACCCCAGTCCCAGCACGATGGCCGTCACCACGATGTTGGCCAGCGCCACGGGGATGAGCACCTTCCACCCGAACTTCATCAGCCGGTCATACCGGAAGCGGGGCAATGTGGCGCGCACCCAGATGAACACGAACAGCAGGGCGGTGATCTTGATGCCCAGCCAGATGAAGCCCGGAAGCCAGGGTCCGTTGGGGCCGCCCAGGAACAGCGTGGCGGCGAAGGCGGAGATGACGATGAGCGCCACGTACTCGGCGGCCAGGAACATGGCGAACTTCACCGAGCCGTACTCGGTGTTGTAGCCCGAGATCAGCTCGCTCTCGGCCTCGCCGAGGTCGAACGGCACGCGGTTGGTCTCGGCGAACGCCGCGATCATGAACACCACGAACGCCACCGGCTGCAGCAGGATGTACCAGAGGCCCCCCGACTGGTCGTTGGCGATGTCCACCAGCGACAGGCTCTGGCTGATCATCACCACGCCCACGATGGACAGGCCCAGGGCCACCTCGTACGACACCAGCTGCGCGGCACCGCGTGCCGCGCCCAGGAACGAGTACTTGTTGCCGCTGGCCCATCCGCCCAGGATCAGCCCGTACGCCCCCAGGCTGGACAGCGCCAGGAACACCAGCACGCCCACGTCCAGGTCGGTGCCGTACAGCGTGATGGTGTGGCCGAACCACTCGTGCACGCCGCCGTAGGGGATCAGCGACAGCGCGGCCACGGCGGCGATCACCGGGATCATCGGCGCCAGGCGGAACACCCAGCGGTTGGCGCCCGCCGGGGCGAAGTCCTCCTTGAAGGTCAGCTTGCCGATGTCGGCGAGCGGCTGCAGCAGCCCGAACGGCCCGGCGCGGTTCGGCCCCATGCGGGCCTGGAACCGGCCGATCAGCTTGCGCTCGATCACCGTGAGCCCGGCGAAGCCCGAGAACACCACGCCCACCACGACCACCGCCTGGATGATCATCGTGAGCACAGCCTCCTGCGCCGTCACGCGCCCACCTCCTCGCGCGTGGCCGCCGACACCGCGGCGCGCACGGGTGCCCGGTCGACCGGCAGCAGGCGGGCGGCTCCCGAGGCCGGGTCGCCCATCACCAGGTACAGGGCGCCCTCATGCAGGCGCGAGTCGACCTGCAGCGGCAGCACGGCCGTGCCCTCGGGGGTCGTCACGCGCACCCGGGCATCGGTGCGCACCCCCAGCCGCTCGGCCTCGGCGGGCGCCAGGCCCACGTGCGACGGCTCGCGCACGGCCTCCAGCGCGTCGGAACGGTGGGCCACGGCGTCGCCGAACACCGGGGTGCACGGCACCACGAGAAGGCCGTCGCCCGCGGCATCGTGCGCCGCCGCGGGCGGTCCCTGCGGCACGGGGGCGATCACCGCGCCTTCGCGGCCGATCGCGCGGTAGTCCAGGCCGGCAAAGGCCGCGTGCTGGTCGGCCAGCCGCCGGAACGCCTGGGCCGGGGTGCGGTCGGGCACCGGGCGCCCGATCCGGTGCGTGATGCCCACGATCATCTCCCACGCGGCGGCGGCGCCCGCGGCCTCGCGTGCACCGGGCCGCAGCCGCTGCGCGCGCCCGGTCATGCTCACCAGTACGCCCTCGTCCTCGAGGGGGGCCAGCATGGGAAGCACCAGGGCGGCGCGGTCGGTCAGCCCCGTGTGGTGCGTGGCCATCTCGATGATCGTGCCGGCGTGGTCCGCGGCCGCCGCCCAGCGGCCGCCTGCCGGACCCGTGGTGGGGTCGGTGCCGATGGTGAGCAGGATGTCGATGTCACCGGCCTCGAGTGCGCACAGGAGGTCGCCGGCTGCGGGGATGCCCAGGGCGCGCAGCCCGGGGCCGCTCACGTCGGCGCACATCTCGATTGCCCGCGCGCCCGGGGTGGCGGCCACCACCCGCGCGATGGCCTCGGCGGCCGCGGGTTCGGCGGCGAGATCGGCCTCATCCCACAGCACCACGGCGCGCTCGCTGCCCTGCAGGCGCTCGTTGATGACCGCGGCGGCATCCAGCAGGTGACCGGGCGAGGTGCGAAGGGCCTCGCAGGATGCGTCGAGCGCCGTGGGGCGCGGGCCGATCACCGATACGCGTGCGCCTGCGCGGTGCGCCTTGCGGATGCGCAGCTCGGCCACCGGCTGCTGGGCGCACGGGTCGCCACCCACCACCAGCACCACATCGGCGTCGTCAACGTCGTCCATCTGCGCGCCCGGCAGCGCGCGCAGGGGCCCGAGCCCATCGCCCGGGATCCCCGTGCGGGCCACCATGGCCGGCGTGCCGCCGCCCACGCGGTCGGCCAGCTCGCATGCCAGGAATCCCGTCTCCACGGTGACGGCGTCGCCCAGCAGGATCCCCACCCGCGCGCCGCGGGCAGACAGCAGGCCCGATGCCTCGGTCACCGCGCGCTCCAGCGGCACGTTCCTGCGGCCCACCGCATCGGCCAGCACGGGCGCCTGCAGGCGATCGGCGCTGCGCAGCGCCGGGTAGCCCCAGCGGCCGCGGTCGCAGATCCAGCCCTCCTCCACGGCCATGTTGGGCTCCGGGCGCCCGGTCAGGCGCTTCACCTCGCCCTCGCGCTCGGTGATCTCCAGGTTGCAGCCCATGGAGCAGCCCGCGCACACCGATGGGGTGTTCTTGATGTCCCACGGGCGGCTGACGAAGCGGTACGGGTTGCTGGTGAGCGCGCCCACCGGGCACAGGTCGAT
>CAZPAT010000084.1:0-6141 GCA_964584485.1 uncultured Bifidobacterium sp. | reverse complement strand
ACATGCGCCAGCCCGTCACCGATGCCGTGGTGCAGTGGCTGCGCGATCAGGGGCACGACCTCACGCTCATCGGGCCCCTCGTGGACGGTGACGACACCGAGTGGGCCGAGGTGTCGGCGGCAACCGCCCGGGCCGCGACGTCGGGCGATTCGGACGTCGCGGTCCTCTTCTGCTGGAGCGGCACCGGGGCATGCATGGCCGCCAACAAGGTGAAGGGCGCCCGTGCGGCGCTGTGCGCCGACTCCGAAACCGCCCGGTTGGCGCGCAAGTACAACCACGCGAACGTGCTGGTGATGAGCATGCGCGCCACCTCTCCCGCCGTGGCCGTGGAGACCACCGAGGCGTTCCTCGCCGCGCCGTGGGGCGAGGACGACTTCGACATCCGGAACGTGCGGGTGGTGGACGGGCTCGCGTAGGCCCGCCCTCCCGGCGACCTCAGTCGGACGGCAGCAGCACCCAGAGATCCGGGCGCCCGGCGTTGCAGTGCACTGCGCGACCCAGCAGGCCCAGCAGGCACCACGACATCGGCAGGGCCAGGCGCGCCACGTGCCAGGGCCGGATGGCCGGTGCGGCCTGCCCCAGTCGGCGGATGCGCCGGCCCGCGGACGGGATGGGGTGAAAGATGACCTCGACGCCGCCGGGCCGTTCGGGTTCGTCGTCTTGGAGCGCGTCCAGCGCACGGATGACCCGGGCGACCTCCTCCGCGGGGTGCTCCCGCAGTGCTGCGGCGTCCGCGGCGTACACGGCCGGCCGGCTCACCGAGGGCAGCACGAGCAGGCCGACGAACGACCACAGCGTGAACCATGCGCCCGCCGCGACCACCTGCCCGGCCGACTGCACGCCCGCATCGGGAAGCACGAACGAGAGCGCCGCGCCGGCCGTGGTCCATGCCGCGGCGAGCACGAGGCCCAGCACGTATGGCGCGCCGATGGCCCACTGCCGGCGCGCCCGCTCCACTGCCAGGCCCTGCCCCAGGGCACGGTCCCACGCACGGGGCAGCAGCATGCGCGTGCCGGTACCCGAGATGCCGCCGGTGAATCCGGGGTCCTCCGCACCGACGGTGAGGACGTCGCCCCCCGCCGCCGGGGCCTCGACGGGCAGGTCGGCCACCAGCCGTGCGAGCGGCACCCGTGAGATGCCGATGGCAAGCGCGAGTGCCGCGATGACGCCGACCGCCGCACCGGTGCCCCCGGCGCGGCCGGCGGCCACCACCGCGAGTACCGCGCCGCCCATGGCGATCGCCTGCACCAGCACGCCCCGGGCCCACGCCACGACGAACGCATCGGTTCCGGGGCAGGCACGGCCGTGCCGTCGGGGGAGGATGAGGCCGCCCAGGAGGTCAAAGGGGAGGCTTACGAGGATGTACGCGCCGATGACCGCGGCGACCGCCGCAACCTGATCGCTGGCCGTGGCGTCCGCGCCCGGAAGCGCATCCGGCCCGCCGGCGGCAAGGAATGCGATGGCCGCCACCACCCACGTGCCCACCCCGGTGATTCCGACCATCAATCGGGCGCGCGCGTAGGACACGGACCGAACGTATCACCGGCCCGGCGGACCCCCAGGGGGGAACCGCGGGGCTACGCGCACATGCGGGCGAAGGCCGCGAAGCCCGCGGCGCTGCGCGCTGCCTGCATGTCGCCGTGCCGGGCAGCGCCCCGGGTGAGGGCCTCCGGGGCGTCGGGCCCCAGGGCCTGCAGCGCCTCGTCGCGCATGGAGGGTTCCGCCAGCCACTGACGGGTCAGCTCCGCGTCGGCCTCCGGGTGGAACAGCACGCCCCACGCCCGCCCCACGCGAAATGCCTGCACCTCGGTCAGCGCCGAGCGGGCCAGGCCGGTGGCACCGGACGGCAGCGGAAATGCCTCTCCGTGCCAGTGCAGGGACATGGTCATGGGCGCGAGGGGGCCGAGCACCGGGTCGTCGGCATCCAGGACCTCCACGGGCAGCCAGCCGATCTCCGGCCGCGGCCCGGGGGCGACGGGCGCGCCCGCGGCGCGGGCGATCACCTGCGCGCCCAGGCACACGCCGAGCATTGGCAGGTCGCGCGCGAGGGCCTGCCGCACCCACGCCCCCTCCGCGTTCAGCCCCGGATGCGCTCCGGCGTCATTGACGCTCATCGGCCCGCCCATGATCACCGCACCCCGCACGTCATCATGCGCGGGCAGCACGGCGTCCCCAGCCAGCACGTCCACCATGCGCACGGGCACACCCTGGAATGCATCGAGGATGCGGTGTGGTCCCTCCCACGGCACGTGCCGCACCACCAGCAGTGGCCTGTCGCCGGCATCTCCCACGCGCGATGGGCTATCGGTCGCCGCGGTCGCGGGCGTTCCGCTGCCGCGCGGCCTCCACGCCGGCCACGCGCTGCTCGTGCAGCGCCGTCGCCTTGGCGCGGGCGACGTCACCCGATGCCCTCAGGCCCTCGAGCGACCCCTGCAACTGCGGCATCACGAACCTGGCCAGGAGGTCGTACGAGCGCAGGGTGGCCTCGGGGCCGGCCCACTCATGCCCCCAGCACAGGAAGGTGCCGAAGCCGCCGGTGCGCTCCTGCAACCCATGGATGAATGCGACGAGGTCGTCCGGCGTGCCCACCACCCACGATCCGGCCTCCACCATCTGGTCGACCGCGATGTCCTTCGGCCCCGGCACGGGTGCGGGCCTGCCGGTGAGCGCCTGGACGTACTCGAACATCCACTCGCCGCCGCCGGTGCGGACCTCCTCAATGGCCTGCGCCCGCGTCTCGGCCAGGTGCACCGGCACGACCACCCGCCAGTCCTCGCGCGATGCGGTGCGCCCTGCGCGCGCGGCCGCCTCCTCGGTGATGGCCCATTGCGCGGCCAGGTCGGCGGCCCCGAAGAACAGCGACAGCGGGGCCGCGCCCACCCGGCCCGCCAGCGCCATGCCGAAGGGCGATTCCAGGCTGGGGATGCCCAGCGGCGGGTGCGGGCGCTGGTAGGGACGCAGCTGCAGCACGGCGTCGTGCAGTTCCCAGCCGGGACCGGACGCCGTGATGGGCTCGGTGGTGGTCATCAACCGCAGGATCACGTCGAGGGCGTGCTCCATGCGGTCGCGGATCTCCGCGGGGGGAATGCCCAGCATGGCGGCATCCGAGAGGTGTCCGCCGGGCCCCACGCCGAAGTTCACGCGCCCCCGCGTGAGGTGATCCAGCAGCACGATGCGGTCGGCCACCATGAGGGGGTGGTGGTACGTCAGGCTCACCGCGCCGGTGCCGAGGCGGATGTGCCGCGTGCGCTCGGCGGCCACGGCCAGGAAGATCTCCGGCGACGAGATGTACTCCCAGCCGGTGGAGTGGTGCTCGCCCACCCAGACCTCATCGAAGCCCAGGCGGTCCATGTGGCAGATGAGGTCGAGGTCGCGCTCGAGGGCGAGCGTGGGATTCCCACGCGGGTCGTGGAACGGCGCCAGGAACGCCCCGAAGCGCATCGCTAGCCCCCGAGCAGCGCCGTGATGGAGCCGAGGTCCACCGTTTGGGCCCCTGTGGGCGCGGTCACCTCGACCGGCGCCCCGAAGTCGGAAAGGCTCGCGCTCAGGTCAAGGTCGAGCGCCGCCACCTGGGGCGCCACGCGCAGGCGGTCGCTCGAGGTCACCTCGGCGGCCGCCCGGTGGATGAGCAGGTCCTCCTGGCCCACCCAGACATCCACGGTCCCGGTCTCGAGATCGCCCGACGCGCCGGCGGCGCCGGGGTTGATGGCGTCGCCCGCTCCCAGGCCGTCCGCAAGCCCGGACAGGTCCTCGGCCAGGGCCTTCTCGTCCACGCCGCCCCGCAGGTGCACCATGGGCATGCCATCGATGTCCTCGGTGCCCACCACCTCCGGGTCGGTCATCCACGACGAGATGGCCGGCGCCAGCCGGGTGGGGTCGAGCGAGCGCACGGTGGCGGCCGGCACGTCCAGCTTGATGTCCTGTCCCAGCACCGAGGCGTACAGCGCCCCCCCGACCTTGGTGATGTTGGCCTGGATGTCGCCCGGCCCGAGGTTGGCCGTGAGGTCGAGGGTGAAGTCGCCGGGGTCCTTCGCCGCCCCCTCGCCCGACAGCTCCACGGGGTTGCGCAGCGCGTCCGCCAGCACGCCGGTGCCGGGGATGGTGGCCGTCGCCTTCACGTCCACGCCGAAGCGGTAGGAGGTGATGGCGTCGGTCTTCGCAGACGCCTCATCCAGCACCTGCTGCGCGCTCATGCCGGCGGTGAGGTCGGTGCCGCCACCGCACCCCGCCAGGCCGATGGCGAGTGCGGCGAGGGCTGCGAGCGTGATGAGGGGCCGGACCATGGGGCCGGTATACCATGCGGCGCGTGCCCGCGACCCTCGAGCTCACGCCACTCGGAACCGGTGCGGCCTATGGCCTGCCCGATCAGGCCCAGAGCGGGTACCTGGTCCGGGCCGGGGACACCGCCGTGGCGCTGGACCTCGGCGCGGGCACCTTCAACCGCCTGGCTGCCGAGGTCGACCCCCGTGATCTCGACGCGATCATCATCACGCACCTGCACCCCGACCACCTGGCCGACCTGCTGGCCGCTCGGGTGTTCATGGCCCATGGCCCGGGCATTGGCCACCCCCTCCGCGTGCACGCGCCCCCCGGCCTGATGGACCGGCTGGAGGGCATCGCGGGCGGGGAATCCTGGGCCGGCATCACGGCCCACGACCTGCCCGCAGGGGCGGGGGAGATGCGGATCGGGGATCTCGTCGTGCGCCACGCCGAGGTACCGCACCTGCCTCCCACGCACGCGGTGCGGGTGGAGCACGGGGGCCGGTCCATCACCTACGGAGCCGACTGCCGCCCCAACCAGGACCTGCCGGCGCTCGCCCGCGACACCGATGTGCTGGTGCTGGAGTGCACGTTCGGCGAGCAGGAGATTCCCGATGGCGCGATGCACCTGAACGCGCGCGCCGCAGGCGAGATGGCGCGCGAGGCCGGCGCGCGGCGACTGCTGCTGGTGCATGGCCAGCCCGACGTCGACCGCGCGCGCTCGGTGGAGATTGCCGCGCAGGCGTTTGGCGGCCCCGTGGAGTGGGCGCGCGAACGGCAGGCCTACGCCGCGTGAGCCCCGATCCGCAACGTGGCCCGGCCCGCCGACCCCGCGGGCGGTCGGTGGCCATCGCCATCATCCTCAGCCTCATCATCCCGGGGCTTGGGCACGTGTACATCGGACGGTTCGGCCGGGCGCTCATCTGGTTCATCGGCGCGCTCGCGATCGGGCTGATCCTCGACCAGCAGGGCAGCCTCACGCCGGGGTCGCTGATCGTCCTGACGGTGCTCGGCGTGATCGCCGCCATCGATGCGCTGGTGATGATGCGGTTCTTCACCGCGAAGGACGGCCGCACGTGACGGTGGGCGAACTGCTCGCGGTGCTCGACCGCCTGGCGCCGACGCGCCTGGCCGAGGAGTGGGACAACGTGGGCCTGATGGTGGGGCGCCGCGACCGCCCGGTCACCCGCGTGCTGGTGGCGCTCGACCTGCGTGGGCACGTGCTGGACGAGGCCCGGGACACTGGCGCCGACCTGGTGCTGGTGCACCACCCGCCGATCTTCCCCGCGCTGTCGGCCGTGAGCGACCAGCGCATCGCAGGCGCGCTGGTGCTGCGGGCCGCCGAGGAGCGGATCGCCGTCGTGGCCGCACACACCAACCTCGACTCCGCCGCCGGTGGCCTGAACGACCTGATGGCCGATGCGCTTGGCATGCGCGACCGCATGCCGCTGGTGCCTGACGCGGACGACCCCGATGTGGGGCTGGGTCGGGTCGGCACGATCGATCCCATGCCGCTGGAGGAGCTGTCCGCCCGGAGCGTGGGGGTGTTCTGCACCCGCCGCGCCAATCTGGGGGTGGCGGGCGACCCCGGACAGATGGTGTCGCGCCTGGCGATCTGCACGGGCTCCGGCGGGTCGCTCATCGCCGCCGCACGGGCGTCGGGGGCCGAGGCCTACGTGACCGGGGACTTGAAGTACCACGACGCCGACGCGGCGGAGGGGATGGGGCTGGTGAACATCGCCCATGGAGCCGTGGAGCAGCAGGCCATGCGGATGTGGACCCCTGCGCTGGCGGACGCCCTGACGCCGCTCGGCGTGGAGGTGGCCTTCGCGCGCGGCGACACCGACCCCTGGCGGGATGCCTGCTAGGCTCCCGGCCGCT
>CAZPAT010000083.1:0-6144 GCA_964584485.1 uncultured Bifidobacterium sp. | reverse complement strand
TCATCCCCATCCTGCTGCTGATCATCGCCGGGGGCGCGTTCTGGGCGTGGTCCAGTCGTGGCGGGTCCGATCCCGTGCCGACCACATCCACCACGGCCGCTGTGGACGTGCTGTTCGTCGAAGGGCTCCGGCGCAGCGAGATGGCGGAGATCCTCGAGGAGAAGACCGGCATCCCGGCGTCCGACTACATGGCGGCCACCGATCCCTCGGCACGCGGGCAGAAGCTGGCCGGCACGGATGAGCCCACATCGCTGGAGGGCTTCCTGTTCCCCGCCACCTACCCGGTGGACCCCTCGAAGCCCGTGTCCGCGCTGGTTGACTACCAGTTGGCCACCTACGCCGAGCGAACGAAGGGCATCAACTACTCGGCGGCAAGGAAGAAGAACCTCACGAAGTACGACGTCCTGATCATCGCGTCGCTCGTGGAGCGCGAGGCGAGCACCACGAAGGAGCGGCGCCTGATCGCCGGCGTCATCGAGAACCGGCTGCGCGCAGGAATGCGCCTGGACATCGACGCAACCGTCCAGTACGCGGTGGGCTCGTGGAAGGCCGAACTCACGAAGGCCGATCTGGAGATCGACTCCCCCTACAACACGCGCAAGTTCCCGGGGCTTCCGCCCGGGCCCATCTGCAACCCCGGCGAGGACTCCATCCGCGCGGCGGCCAATCCCACCCCGTCGGGGTTCCTCTACTACGTGGCGAAGAACGACGGCACCGACCTGCACTACTTCGCGCGCACCGAGGCGGAGCACGTGGCCAACATCCGCCGCGCCGCCGCGAACGGGGGCGGCTGATGGACGCGCCGTGGCCCTCGGCGCGCACGCGGTTCGCGGGAGTGATCGGCTGGCCCATCGATCACTCGCTCTCACCCGCGATGCACAATGCCGCCTTCCGTGCGCTGGGCCTCGACTGGGCGTACCTGGCGTTTCCCATCGCGCCCGAGCATGTCGAGCGCGGCGTGCGGGGGCTGTTCGACGCCGGCTGCGCGGGCCTGAACGTCACGATTCCGCACAAGCAGGCCGTCCTCGCCTGCTGCGATGAGGTGACGCCCGCCGTGCAGGCGATCGGCGCAGCCAACACCCTCGTTCCCGCAGGCGACGGGCGGATACGCGGGGACAACACCGATGCCGCGGGCTTCCTGCGGGCGCTCGACGAGGCCGCCCCGCTCGACCTGGCGGACGCCGACGTGCTCATGATCGGCGCGGGCGGCGCGGCACGGGCGATCGCCTTCGCCCTGGAGGGGCGCGGCGCCCGCCTGCGGGTGGCGAATCGCACGGCGGCGCGAGCCGCGGAACTCGGCACGCCGGTTCCGTTCGAGGCGGACGCCATCGCCGATGCGGCGTCGCGCGCCGCGCTGGTCGTGAACGCCACGTCACTTGGCATGGGCGCCGATGCCGTGCCACCGGAGTTGCCGGTCGACGCCCTGGGGCCGGGTCAGGTGGCGTACGACATCGTCTACCGACGCGAGCCCACGCCGTGGCTGCATGCCGCGGCCGCGCGGGGTGCGCGCACCGTGGACGGGCTCGGCATGCTGCTGCACCAGGGCGCAGCGGCCTTCGCGCAGTGGACCGGCGAGGAGCCGCCCATCGACGCCATGCGGTCCGGCCTGCTCGCCACCTGATGACGTCGCCATGCGTCCGGGGGGCGACCTAACCTCGGTCACTTGACGCGCTTCATCCATACGGCCGACTGGCACCTGGGCATGACCCGGCGGTTCCTGCAGCCCGAGCACCAGGCCCGGTACTCGGAGGCCCGTCTCGATGCCGTGCGCGCAATCGCGCGCCTCGCCCGCGAGGAGGACGCGGCGTTCGTGCTGGCATGCGGCGATGTCTTCGACTCCAATCACGTGGACCGGCAGGTGATCGCCCGGGCCCTCGACGCCATGCGGGCGTTCGAGGTGCCATTGCTCATCCTTCCCGGCAACCACGACCCCCTGGATGCCGCGTCGGTGTACCGCTCGCGTGCCTTCACCGAGCGCGCTCCCGACGCCGTCACGGTCATCGCCGACGCGATGCCCGTCGCCATCGGCGGCCTCGAGGTTGTGGGGGCACCGTGGAACGCACGTCGGCCGGGCATGGACCCATCCGCGGAGGTGATTGCCGCGCTGGAACCCGGTCCGCGTCGGGTGCTGGCGGCCCATGGGGTGGTGGACGTCCTGTCGCCGGACGCCGATGACCCGGAGGCCATCGCCATGGGCGGCCTCACCGCCGCACTCGACGACGGGCGGGTGTCCTATGTCGCGCTGGGCGATCGCCACTCGGCCACCGAGGTCGGGGGCGACCCCCGCGTGCGGTATCCGGGCACTCCGGTGGCCGCCGACTATGGAGAGGTGGACCCGGGCAACGTGCTGGTGGTGGACATTGATGCGGAGGGCGTGCGTGCCACGGCCCATCGCGTGGGCGAGTGGACATTCGTGCGCCGGGAGGTCCGGCTCGCGGGCGCCGGGGACGTGGATGCGCTCGATGCGGACCTGGCCGCCCTGCCCGACAAGGCCCGTACGGTGGTGAGGCTGGATCTCATCGGCGCCCTCACGCCGGCGGAAGATGCCCGCCTGAATGCCATGCTGGCCGACCAGGCCGACCTGTTCGCGGCCCTCACCCGCTCCGAGCGCGGAAGTGACCTGGCCGTGGTCGCGCACGACGACGACCTGGACGCCCTCGGGCTGTCGGGGTATGCGCAGTCCGCGGCCGAGGAGATCGCGGCGATCGCCGCGGGGGACGGCCCGGACCACGAGGCCGCCCGCGACGCCCTGCGCCTCCTCTACCGACTGGCGCGGCACGACGCATGAGGATCCACCGCATCACCCTGCGCGACTTCCGGGGCGTCGCCGACACCTCGGTTGCGCCGGCGCCCACGGGGGTCACCATCATCGAGGGGCCCAACGAGGTCGGCAAGTCGAGCATCGCCGATGCCCTGGACATGCTCATCAGCGACCCCGACAGCTCGGTGAAGTCGCGCGTCAAGGCGTCCCAGCCCATCGGCCGGGACGTGGGTCCCCGCGTCGAGGCCGACCTCGAGGCCGGGCCGTACCGGTTCACCTACGCGAAGCAGTGGGTGAAGGGGGCGGCCACGGAGTTGCGCATCACCGCCCCCGCGCCCGAGCAGCTCACCGGGCGCGCCGCGCATGATCGCGTCATGGAGATCCTGGGCGAGGCCATGGACCTTCCTCTGTTCGCTGCGTTGCGTCACCAGCAGGGAATGCCGCTCAATCAGGCCGCTCTGGCGGAGAGCGGGTCGCTGGCGCGTGCGCTCGACCTCGCGGCGGGCGGTGGGTCGCGCGCGGCAGAGGGGGATGGCGACCTCATCGCGGCCATCGACGCGGAGCGGCAGGAGTTCAGCACTCCGACGGGTGAGCCGAACAAGCGACGCAGGGAGTTGCGGGAGCACGCTGCCGTCGCGGAGGAGGCCGTCCGGCAGGCCGAGGAGGCCGTGCGCGAGGTGGACGCACGGGCCGATGACCACCAGCGGCTGCGCGCGGCGATCGATCGGAGTCGTGAACAGGAGCCGGCGCTGCGTGCCGACGTGCGACGGCTCGAGGAGCTGCAGGCCGCCGTGCTGCGCGAGGCATCGGCGCTGCGCGATCTCGATATCGCGGCCGAGCGCGCCCAGGGCCCCGTGCGCGAGGCCCGCGCCGCGGCCGAGGCACGGGCCGACCTGGTGCGCCAGCTCAATGACGCCGAGCGGCAGGAGGCCGCCCTGGCCGATGAGGCGCGCGCGGCCGGCGGGAGGCTGGCTGCCGCCATCGCGGCCCGGGACGCCGCCGGCGAGGCGCTGGCCCGGGCGTCCGCCGCTCGTGAGGTCGCGGCCGCGGAGTTCGCGCGGGCGGATGCCGATGACGGTCACCTGCGGAATGAGTGGGACCTGCGCGACCTGCGTGAGCGCCGCCAGCGGGTGGGCGCGGCTGATGAGACCATCCGGGATGCCGAGGCATTTATCGCGGACTGCGCCGTCGACGACGACCTGCTGCGGCGACTGGAGCAGGCGGTGCTCGATGAGGCCGGTGCGCGCGGGCGCGCACAGGGTGCGGGCGCCCGCCTGCGCGTGTCGGCCGCGCGCGACCTCGTTCTGCGCGCGGGCGAGGAGGTCCACGCCATCGGGGCCGGCACCGAGGCCGTCATCCCCCTGGGCGCGGGAGAGCCCCTCGATATCCCGGGCGTGGCGCGTATCGCGGTGGAGGGTGCCGGGGAAGAGGTGCGCGAAGAGGCCCGCCGCGCCCTCGAGGAGCGTGATGCCCTGCTGGAGGAGGCCGGGGCGAAGGACGGCATTGAGGCGGCGCGGGCGCAGGCGCGACGCAGGCGCGACGAGGAGGCGCGCGCACGATCGGCGCGCGAGGCCCGGTCGGCGGCCCTGAACGACCTGACGCCCGAGGAGATGGAGCAGAAGATCGCGCGGGCGGAGGAGCGCGTCGCGGGCTACCTGGCGGGGCGGGCACAGGGTGCACCGATGCCCGCCGACCGCGATGAGGCACGGCAGCGGCGTGCACGGGCCGACGATGCCCTTGCCGAGGCCCGGCGCGCAGAGGACGCCGCGCGACATGCGCTGGACGCGGCGCGCGAGGACGTGGGCCTGCAGGAGCGCGAGGCGGCGGAGCGGACCGGGCACCTCGGCGCGACGGTCGAGTCGGTGCGCGGCGCGCGTGCAGCGCTGGACGACGCCCGGGCGGTCGCGGCCGACGAGGTCATCGCGCAGGTCCTTCGCGATGCGGAGTCCGCTGCCGCGGCCGCCGCCGGAGCGCTGGACGAGGCGCGGGCGGCCATGCACCCGGACGATCCCGATGCCGTGCAGGCGCGGCTGGCGAATGCCCGGGATGCCGTGGACCGCCTCATCCGCGAGCGCTCCGAGATGGAGGTGCAGGCCGCACGGATGCTGGGCGAGATCGCGAGTGCGGGGGAGGAGGGGCGCGCCGACCGGCTCGATCGCGCCCGGGCCGCGCGGGACGACGCCCGGGTCGCCCTCGCGGCGGCGGAGCGCCGCGCCGCCGCCGCCGATCTGCTGTTCGACGTCGTCACCCGGCACCGCGATGATGCCCGTCGCGCCTATGTGGCTCCCTTCCGCGACGCGGTGGAGCACCTCGGGCGGTTGGTGTTCGGCCCCGGTGTGACGTTCGAGGTGGATCACGCGACCCTGCAGGTGATCAGCCGCAGCGCGGACGGCGCCACGGTGCCCGTGGATGCCCTTTCCGGGGGTGCCCGCGAGCAACTGGCCGTCATCGGGCGGCTGGCCGCGGCATCCCTGGTGTCGGATGACGCGCACGGCGGTGCCCCCGTCATCATCGACGACGCCCTCGGGTACTCCGATCCCGAACGCCTGGAGGGGCTGGGCGCCGCGCTGGCGGAGGCCGGGCGGCGGAGCCAGGTGATCGTGCTCACGTGCATGCCCGAGCGCTACGCGCGCATCGGATCCGCGTGCACCATCCGGCTGTGACCACGCCGGGCGCCTACCGCGGTCTCGGCGACATCATCGTCACTGCGCGCCCCTACGACGAGTACGTGGCGATGTTCGGCCTGTCCGCGGATGAACTCCTGCGCGGCCCTGTCCTGGACTGCCCCGCCGGCGCGAGCGGGTTCGCGGCCGGCGCCCGCGCCCGTGGCGGTGACGTGACTGCGGTGGACCCCGAGTACGCGCGTCCGCCGGATGCCCTGATCCGCCGCGCGGTCGCCGACACCCGCTACGGGAACCAGTACGTGCGCGCGAACCCGCACACCTACTCCTGGGGCTTCTTCCGCGACCCGGACGACCACCTTGCGCGCCGCCTGGCGGCTGCGGATGCGTTCGCGGCTGACCGGGCGCGGCACCCTGCGGCGTATGTGGTCGGGGCGCTGCCTGACCTGCCGTTCGCGGACGGTCGCTTCCGCCTCGTGCTCTCCTCGCACCTGCTGTTCGTGTACCCGGATCACCTGGGGTACTCCGATCACCTGGCATTCGCGCGCGAGCTCGCGCGGGTGGCGGGAGGGGAGGCGAGGATCTTCCCGCTTGTCGACACCCTCGGCGCGCGGTGGCCGGCGCTGGATCGCCTTCGTCACGACCTCGCGCGGGAGGGCATCGGCACCGAGGTGCGCCCCGTGGCGTACGAGTTCATCCGCGGCGGTGACGAGGTGCTGGTTCTCCGCCCGTCCTGAGCGATGTGGTCCTATCATCGGGGCA
>CAZPAT010000082.1:1409-6180 GCA_964584485.1 uncultured Bifidobacterium sp. | reverse complement strand
GCCACGCCCCCCAGCACCACCACCTCGCCGTCGGGGCGCACCATCTCCACGCCCATCACGTGCTGCACGGTGACCCCGTACGCCAGGCAGTGGGGGCCACCGGCGTTGGTGCCCACGTTGCCGCCGATCGAGCAGGCCTGCTGGCTCGACGGATCGGGGGCGTAGTGCAGGCCCAGGTGCGCCACGGCCGTGCTGACGTCGAGGTTCAGCACCCCAGGCTGCACCCACACGCAGGCATTCGCGATGTCCACCTCGTCCATCGCGCGCATGCGCGCAAGCGACACCACCAGCCCGCCGTCCAGCGGAACGGCGCCACCCGTGAGCCCGGTGCCCGACCCGCGGGGGGTCACCTCCACCCCGGCGGCATGTGCCAGTCGCATGCACGCGGAAACCTCGTCGGTGGTCTCGGGCAGCGCCACCAGCCCGCACGCGCCGTCCACGATGGATCCATCGTGCGAGTACACACTGCGCGCGAGGTCGCCCTCCAGCACTCGGTCCGGGCCCAGCAGATCGCGGAGGCGGTCCGCCAGGCCCGTGGCCGCCGTGGTCACGCGGCGCCCGCCATCACCGTGCCGCCCGCGCGGTCCGCCGCCGCCTCGCCGGCCTCGATGGCCGTGACCACCGTGCCCCCCCGTGCCAGTTCCAGTCCCTCGATCCCGGCCAACCACATCGGCGCCCGCGTGGCGTCGTCAACCCGCCAGGCCTCGATGAGGGGGTACGCCCGCGGCAGGCGTACCACGTCGAGCATGCGGAAGGCCGCCTGGTCGTCCACCCATCCGAGCGGGTCGGCCATGGCCCCCGCGCAGGCGCGTGCGAGCGCGGAGTCGTCCAGCGACCACCAGGGGTCGCCGGACCCACCCGTGCCGTAGACCTCGGCGCACAGCACCGTGCGCCCCGGTGGCACCATTGCCGGGTCCCAGTTGACGAACTCTGCGATGCGCGAGAACGGCACCCGCGGATCGGACACCTGGATCCACGCCTCGTCGGTGACGGGCGCCCGGTCGGCGATCAGGTACACCAGCGCAACGGCGCGCATGGTCACCGGGGGCAGCAGGCCCTCAGGCGCCGCCGGGGCGGCCGCGCGCACCACGAGTCCGGGAGTGATGGCCGACACCACGGCGCCGGCGTGGATCACGCCGGGCTCCGGGCCCGCCACCTCGATGCCGGTGACGCGGCCGCCCTCGTGGTACAGGGCCGTCATCGGCGTGCCCAGCCGGATGGTGCCCCCGGCGTCGGTGACGGCGGCGGCCATCGCTTCCATCAGCGCGCCGATGCCTCCGGGGGGGAACCAGAAGCCGTCCGGCGCCCGCTGCTCATCGCGCAGCTTCACGGCGCGGTCGGCGGCGATCACCTCGAGCGGCCACCCGTCCACCTTCTGCATGTATGGCCGGATGACCCGATCGCGGAACGACGCGCCCACGGTGGAGCCCAGCTCGCCCGCGGCGGAGCCGTCGGGCGGCACGGGGTCGTCCACCCGGTGCGGGTGCTGGTCGATGTACCGCCCGGCGCGAATGCGGCCATCCTCGACCCGCGCCACGGGGCGTTCCACCCGGACGAGCGCGGCTCCCATGATGTCCTCGGCCCACCCGACGCGCTCCGGCGAGCGCAGGAACGGGATGTGCCCGCCCAGGTCGTAGCGGCATCCATCCGACTGCAGCGTGCGGCACAGGCCGCCGACCCGGTCGCCCGCCTCCACCAGCGTCACCGACGCCCCGGAGCGGGCGGCGCGGAGCGCCGCGGCGAGGCCCGCAGGGCCCGCGCCGAGCACGACGACGTCGCAATGGGAGTCCATGACCCGGCACGGTGCCGCCTTCGGGGCCGAACGTCAACCCGAATGGCCCCCTGACGGCCCGCGCGCCTGCACTATCCTCGGCCGTCGTGCGCGTCGCCGTCCTCATCATCGCCGCGGTCCTCGTCGTGGGCGCCGGACTGGCAATCGTCCGCAGCATGTGGGGCATGCGTGCCCCGCTGTCGCGTGGTGCCAGCAGTTCCACCGAGACCCTGTGGCTCATCCTGCCCCTCGCGATGTCCATCGCGCTGGTGGCATGGACGGCGACGGTGATGCCATGAGCACCGCCACGGCCGGGGCGGTCGCGCAGCCACCGGGAATCGTGCGCGATCTCGTGACGCTGACGAAGCCGCGCATCATCTCCCTGCTGCTGATCACCACCGCGTGCGCCATGTTCGCGGCCGAGCAGGGCCTGCCGAACGGCTGGCTCATCCTGTGGACGATGGTGGGCGGGTACCTGTCTGCCGGTGGCTCCAACACGATCAACCAGGTGGTGGACCGCGATATCGATGCGGTGATGGACCGCACCGATCGCCGTCCCATCGTGGCCGGGCGCATCAGCCCGGTCGCGGCGCTTGCCTACGGACTGGCGCTGGTGGTGGCCAGCGTACTGGTGCTGGGCTTCCTGGCCACCTGGCTCGCAGCCGCGCTGTCGCTGGTGGGCGTGGCGCTGTACGTGGGGCTCTACACGCTGTGGCTCAAGCGGACGACGATCCACAACATCGTCATCGGCGGGGCCGCGGGGGCGATCCCCCCGCTCGTGGGGTGGGCGGCCGTGACCGGCGACATCACGTTCGGCGCGGTGCTGCTGTTCGCGATCGTGTTCGTGTGGACGCCGCCGCACTTCTGGGCGCTGGCGCTGATGCTGCGCAAGGACTACTCGCAGGCGGGCGTTCCGATGCTGCCGGTGGTCTACGGCGAGCACGCAACGCGCGTGCAGGTGCTGCTCTGGACCATCGTGATGCTGGGCACCACACTGCTGCCGTACGCCGCGGGAGCCGGCGTCATGTACCTGGCGGGCGCGCTGTTGCTGGGCCTGCCGTTCCTGGGCATGGCCGTGATGCTGTGGCGCGATGACCGCTCGCGGCCCTGGGCGGCGATCACCTTCCACTACTCGCTGCTGTACCTGGCGCTGCTGTTCGTGGTGATCGCCGTGGACGCCGCGCTGTGAGCGGGGGCGGCCGGCGGCACGGGTTCGGCGGGCTGGCGTTCTTCACGACGCCCCTCGGCATCATCTTCTCGACGGTGCTGATCGACCTGATCGGCTTCGGCATCGTCATCCCCCTCGTGCCCCTGTACGCCGAGGAGTTCGGGGCGTCGGTGGTGGAGATCGGCCTTCTCACCGGCGTGTACGCGTTGATGCAGCTGATCTTCGCGCCCATCTGGGGCCGGGTGTCGGACCGCTTCGGCCGCAGGCCGGTGATCCTGGGCTCGCTGCTGGGCTCCTCGGTGGCGTGGCTGATGTTCGGGTTCGCCCCGGCGCTCTGGGTGCTGTTCCTCGCACGCATCCTCGACGGCATCTCGGGCGCGTCGTATGCGGCGGCCCAGGCCTACGTGGCCGACATCACCACGGACGAGGACCGGGTGCGCGGCATGGGCCTGATCGGCGCCGCGTTCGGGCTGGGCTTCATCATCGGGCCGGGCATCGGCGGGCTGTTCGCGGCCATCGACCCTCGTGCGCCCTTCATCCTGGCCGCGACGGCGGCCCTCGCGAACTTCGCGATCGCGTGGAAGCGGCTGCCCGAGACCCGGCCGCGCGGCAGCCACGAGGGCGCGCGGCAGTCGCGCTGGACGGCCCTCGTGCGCGCGGTGGGGTCGCGTGAGTACGGACCGCTCATCTGGATCGCCTTCCTCGGCGGGCTGGGGTTCGTGGGGATGGAGTCGGTGTTTTCGCTGTTCGGCAACCGCCGGTTCGACTTCGGGCTGACCGAGACGGGGCTGGTGTTCGTCTTCATCGGGGTCTTTGCCGCGATCGTGCAGGGCGGGGTGGTGCACCGCCTCACGTCGAGGGTGGGGGAGTGGCCCGTGCTCCGGGCGGGCCTCTGGATGACCGCCGCGGCGCTGGTGATGCTGGGCTTCACCACGCAGGTGTGGGCCCTGTTCCCCGTGCTGGTGCTGCTCGCCCTCGGGTCGGGCCTCACCTTCCCCACGGTCAATGCGATCGTCTCGCAGAGGGCCCCCGCGGGTGACCAGGGGGGCATTCTCGGGGTGATGGCATCCGCCGGCGGGCTGGCCCGCCTCATCGCCCCCATTGCAGCAACCGCCCTCTTCCAGGAGGTGGGGGTGGGCTCGCCGCTGTTCACGGGCGGCATGCTCTTCGTCGCGTGCGGATTGATCGCCGCGATGCCCATGGCCCGGCGGCCCTCCGTGGCGGCGTGAGCGCCGCCGCGGGTTTCCCCGGATGCCGCATCAGGGACATCAGGACCCCTGAACCCGGGTCGTGTCGCGCTTATTTGGGGGGCGACGCGGACCGGTCACCCGACTAGGCTTTCGTGCCGTGTACAAAAAGATTCCGATCATCCCGCTCGCCGTCATCGCCGTCGTGGTCGCGGCGATCACCGCGGCCCAGGCACTGATCATCGACTGGCTCCCGCCCGCAAGCACCGAGCAGGCGGAGCGCACATTCGGCCTCCTGTGGTTCCTCTTCTGGATGAGCGCCGTGTTCTTCGTGATCGTCACCAGCATCCTGATCTACGCGATCTGGAAGTGGCGGGCGACTGACGATGATCTGGAGGACGGACCGCCGACACACGGCAACACGAAGCTCGAGATCGTGTGGACCGTCGTCCCGTCGATCGCCCTGGTGATCGTCGCCGTGTACGGGTACGTCGTCCTCGAGCGCAACGAGGCCGTCGCCGCGGATCGCCTGACCGTGGACGTCTACGCCCAGCAGTTCAATTGGACATACGGGTACCCCGAGGCCGGTATCGAGACCGGGACGCTGGTGGTCCCTGAGGGGCGACAGGTTCAGCTCAATGTCCG
>CAZPAT010000082.1:0-1309 GCA_964584485.1 uncultured Bifidobacterium sp. | reverse complement strand
CGCTCACCACGGACCAGATCCGCGACCAGATCAAGAACGGCAAGGGCGCGATGCCCGGTGGGCTTGCCACCGGCACCGACCTGGCGGATGTCGTCGCCTTCGTCGAGTCCATCAAGTAACCGCAACCGAGACCGAGCGAACAGCACATGGCAACTCACGCACCCGCTCCCGCACACGCACCCGGTGGTGGCCACGCCCACCACGAGGACCCGCGTCCGGTGTCGTACTGGTGGATCCGTGCCTTCTACGGCACGGTCGGCGCGGTGCTGTTCTCGTTCCTGCTGGTGTTCCTGCTGCGAGCGGCCTTTGGGTTCGAGCCCCTATGGGACGGCGCGGTGTACGGCGGCGTGGCCGGGCTGCTGGGTGGAATCGGTTTCCTCTGGGGCATCGGCTGCTTCGACTTCTGGCTGGGCTGGGCCAAGGGCGCGGACATCTCGCATGAGGACCATTCGTTCCATGGCGTCAGCAACTGGAAGCAGTACTTCCGGCTGAACACCGACCACAAGGTCATCGGCATCCAGTACCTGGCGATGACCTTCTTCTTCATGCTGTGGGGCGGGCTGATGGCCCTGCTCATCCGCACGGAGCTCGCCGCTCCGGGCCAGCAGTTCGCCGACGGGGAGACCTACAACGGGTTCCTGTCGATGCACGCGACGCTGATGATCTTCGTGTTCGCCGTGCCCGTGTTCGGTGGCATCGCCAACTACGTGCTGCCCATCATGCTGGGCGCCAAGGACATGGCCTTCCCGCGCCTGAACGCGCTGTCGTTCTGGTTCCTGCCGGTCGCCGGGTTCATGTTCCTGGCCAGCATGTTCACCGGCATGTTCGCGTCGGCGTGGACGGCCTACCCGCCGCTGGCCAGCCAGGGGACGATGGGCCAGACGCTCTTCGAGTTGGGCGTGCAGTTCGCGGGGGCATCGTCCATCGCGACGGCCATCAACTTCCTGGCAACCATCATCACGATGCGCGCTCCGGGGATGACCATCTGGCGCATGCCGATCCTCGCGTGGGCCACCGGCGTGACGTCGGTTCTCGTGGTGTTCGCCACGCCCTTCGTGGCCGGCTCGCAGTTCCTCACGATGTTCGACCGCATCATGGGCACGAACTTCTTCGTGCCCGACCAGGGCGGCGACATCATCATGTACCAGCACATCTTCTGGTTCTACTCGCACCCGGCCGTCTACATCATGCTGCTGCCGGGCTTCGGCATCATCAGCGAGGTCATCGCCACGTTTGCGCGAAAGCCGCTGTTCGGCTACCGCGCCATGGCGTTCTCCATGGTGGCCATCGCGGTGCTGGGCTTCGGCGT
>CAZPAT010000081.1:0-6221 GCA_964584485.1 uncultured Bifidobacterium sp. | reverse complement strand
TGGGGGTGGCCGCAAGCCTCCTCATGTTCCTGGTGCTCCTGCCCACGCTCGAGGGAAGCGTGGTGTCGGGTGCCACGGAGCGCACGTCCCAGGCCACGGTGGAGGTGCTGGAGGACCTGTCCGAGGTGCCCGGATCGGGCTTCGGGCTCACCGATGCCCAGGGCGACGCCTACGTGCAGCAACTCGCATCACGGGTGCGCGGAGCGGCGCGCTACTACGACATCGCCACCGGGTGGCACGAGGGCGGCGCATCGGCGGTTCCCGGCGCATTCCCCGAGGACCGGCTCACCCCCGAGGGCGAGCTGGCCGACAAGTCCATCTCCGCCGTGCCCGTGCGCGTGCGGGTGGACGAGGGACCCGACAACGCGCGCACGGTCTACTCGGCGGTGCGCGTGACCCGGGGGGGCACGGTGGTGGGCATCGCCGAGGTCGCGGTGCCCGTGCCATCGCCCACGGCTGAGGTCGGGGCCCTTCAGCGCCGCGTGCTGTTCGCGGTCGTGCTGGTGCTGCTGCTCGCGACGGGGGCGGGCATCGTGATGGCGCGCATCCTCGGCCGGCGCATCGCGCGCGTGGCGGGTACCGCTGCCCAGCTCTCCGCTGGCGACCTGGCGGCGCGCGCACCCGAGACCTCGCCGCGTGAGGTCGCCACGCTGGCCGTGGGCCTGAACCGGATGGCCGATCGCGTGCAGGACCTCATCGGCGCGGTCACCGGCGAGCGCGACCGCGCACGCGCCCTGGTGTCAGGCCTGAGCGAGGGCGTCCTCCTGATCGACCCGGACGACCAGGTGGTGGTGGCGAACGACGCCGCAGTCGCGATGACCGGGCTTCCCCAGGGCGGTGGCGCCCGCCGGGTCGACCTGGGGCCGACGCTTGCCGGCCTGGTCGTCCAGGCGCGCGAGGCGGGCCAACCCCTGGAGGACCCGGCCGTGTCGATGCCGTCCGGTGACGAGGCCGCGGCTGGTGCGGTGCCGCTGGCGGATCCGACGGGCACCGTGGTGCTGACCCTGCGTGATGTCACCCAGGAGCGCGCCCTTGCGCGCACCCGGCGCGAACTGGTGGCCAATGTGTCGCACGAGTTGAAGACCCCGGTGGCGGCAATCCGCGGGTTCCTCGAACTGATGGAGGACGACTCCATGCCGGCCGAGGCGCGACAGGAGTTCCTCGGGCTCATGAACGCCGAGGCCGCGCGCCTGCAGCGCCTGGTGGACGAGCAGCTGCAGCTTGCACGCCTGGACAGCGGGGGGCTGCCACTGGAGATCCAGCACATCGACCTGGCGTCGGTGGTACGCGCTGCCGCACGCCCGCGCGCCGTCCTGGCTGCGCGGGAGGGCCTGGACCTGCGTGTGGAGGCACCCGGTCCCGTACCGATGGAGGGCGATCCCGCGCGCATCGAGCAGGTGCTGCTGATCCTGCTCGACAACGCCGCACGGCATACCACGGCGGGCGGGGTGATCAGCGTCACGGTGCATGCCGAGGGAGGCGATGCGGTCATGGCCGTTGCCGACACGGGTGAGGGCATAGGGCCGGAGGCCATTACGAGCGTGTTCGACCGGTTCTACCGCGCGGACGCCGCGCGTGAGCGCGACGACCGACAGGGCGCGGGCCTCGGCCTGGCCATCGCCCGGGGCATTGCCCGGGCCCATGGAGGTGACATCACGGTGTGGTCCGAGCCCGGCCGCGGAGCCGTGTTCACGGTACGGCTGCCCCGCGACGTGCAGGTAGGCTCCGCGGCGTGACCCGGGGCATCGCACTCGTGACCGGCGCGGGCCGGGGGGTGGGCCGCGCCACGGCCGAGCGGCTTGCCCGCGGCGGGTACGTGGTGGTGGCCGGGGTGCGCGATGTGCCCCGCGCACTCGAGGAGATCGGCGAGCCGCCGGGGATCCATCTGGTGCCGCTGGATGTGACGCGGCCCGACGAGGTGCGCTCGGCCGCCGAGATCGCCACCGACTTCGCCGGGGGCGGCGCGATCGATGTGCTGGTCAACAACGCGGGCTACGCGATGATGGCGCCGCAGGAGAGTGGTGATCTCGACGTGGCGCGCGAGATGTTCGAGACGAACCTGTGGGGCGCTGCCGCGATGGTGCAGGCCCTCGCGCCCGCCATGCGCGAGGCCGGGCGCGGCACCATCGTGAACGTATCGTCCATCGGGGCCCGCCTGTCCAACCCGCTGATCGGCTTCTACCACGCATCCAAGTACGCGCTCTCCGCGCTGTCCGAGGCCCTGTCGGTGGAGATGGCGCCGTTCGGCGTGCGGGTGGTGATGATCGAGCCCGGGATGATCGATACCGATTTCTCGAGCGCCACGCGCGTGTCGGGCGGCGTGGCGGACCCCGGGTCCCCCTACGCGCCGCTCTTCGCCGGAATCCGCGCGGGTTTCTCGGCATGGCGGGAGCGCCCGGATACCAGCACCGGCGCCTCCTGCGCCGACGCCATCTGGACGGCGGTGCACGCGGATGAACCGCCCATCCGGGTGGTGGTGGGCGGTGACGCCGTCGAGCTCGACGGCGTCATCCGTGACGCGGCCGATGACGCGGACTTCCAGGACAGGCAGCGCGCATTCCTGGGCGTGGACTGGCCTCCCGCCCCGCCGCGCCCCCGCGAACCCTGATGAAGGTCGTGGCGGCCCCGGCCCCGTTCAAGGGGGCGCTCGGGCCGGCCGCAGCAGCCGCTGCCATGGCCGCCGGCGCGCGGGCCGCGGGTGCCGACGTGCGTGAGGTGCCGATGGCGGACGGCGGTGAGGGGACGCTTGATGCCCTCGTGACCGCGCCCGCGGGACGGATGGTGCGGGCAGCGGCGCGTGACCCCCTGGGTCGCCCGTTGCAGGCCGCATACGGCCTGCTGCCCGACGGCACGGCGGTGGTGGAGCTGGCGACGGCCTCGGGCTTCGAGCGCCTGTCCGACGCCGAGCGCGACCCGGAGGCCACGAGCACGGCGGGCACGGGGGACCTGATCCGCGCCGCGCTCGACGGCGGCTGCCGGCGCATCGTGCTGGGGGTGGGAGGGAGTGCCACCACCGATGGCGGCCTTGGCATCGTCGTCGCCCTTGGCGCCCGCGCCCTGGACGCGGCGGGGGAGGAGCTCCCCGGCACGGGGGGCACTCTCGCCGCGGTGCGCCGGGTGGACCTGAGCGGCCTCGACCCCCGCCTCGGCACGGTTCCCGTGGAGGTCGCGTGCGACGTCGCGAACCCCTTCGCGGGCCCGGATGGGGCGGCGCGGGTGTTCGCGCCGCAGAAGGGCGCCGATGCACAGGCGGTGGAGCGCCTGGATAGCGGCCTCATGAACCTGGCGGCGGTGCTGGTGCATCAGGGGTGTCCCGACATCGTGCGGATGCCACGCGCCGGTGCCGCGGGCGGCGCAGCCGGTGGGCTCGCGGCCATGATCGGCGCGCGCCTGGTGGACGGCGGGGCCGTGGTGGCCCGTGCCGTGGGCCTGGCGGATGCCCTCGCGGATGCGGATCTCTGCCTCACGGGCGAGGGGCGCCTGGACGGCCAGACGCGGGCCGGCAAGGCGCCTGCGGTGGTGGCCGCGGCCTGTGCACAGGCGGGGGTGCCGTGCGTGGGCCTGTTCGGCGGGGTGGATCTCTCGCCCGCGGAGGCGCGGGCAATGGGCTTCGCGCAGGTGCGGCCCATCGCGTCGGCCTCGCGTCCCCACGCCGCAGCCCTGGCCGCCACGGCCGAGGACCTCGAGGCCACCACGGCCGAGGTCGTGTCCCTGCGCGCCTCGTCCTGATGCCCGGCCGCTGGTAGCGTCGCGCCCCGTGAGTCGGAACCTCAAGGGACTGGTGCTGTCGGGCGGCGCCGGCACGCGGCTTCGCCCCATCACTCATACCTCCGCGAAGCAACTCGTGCCCGTCGCGAACAAGCCTGTGCTGTTCTACGGGCTCGAGGCGCTGCGCGATGCCGGCATCCGCGAGGTCGGCATCATCATCGGGGACACCGGTGATGAGATCCGCGAGGCAGTGGGGGATGGCTCGGCGCTCGGCATCGAGGTCACGTTCATCCCCCAGTCGGCGCCGCTCGGGCTGGCGCACGCCGTGCTGACCGCCGAGGAGTTCCTGGGCGATGACCCGTTCGTGATGTACCTGGGCGACAACCTGCTACGCGACGGCATCAGCCCCCTCGTGGAGGAGTTCCGCGCGAGTGATCCCGACGCGATGATCCTGCTGCAGCGGGTGCCCAACCCCTCCAGCTATGGCGTTGCGGTGCTCGATGGCGACCACGTCGTGCACCTCGAGGAAAAGCCGGCTGAGCCCCGCAGCGACCTTGCCCTGGTGGGCGTCTACATGTTCGCGCCATCCATTCTCGACGCCGCGAAGGCGATCACGCCCTCTCCCCGCGGCGAGCTCGAGATCACCGACGCCATCCAGTACCTCATCGACCAGGGCAGGCGCGTGGAGCCCCACGTGGTGACCGGTTGGTGGAAGGACACCGGACAGGTGGAGGACATGCTGGAGGCCAACCGCCTCATCCTCGATGTCATCGAGTCCCGCATGGACGGTGACCTGGTGGACAGCGACATCGAGGGGCGGGTCATCGTGGAGGACGGCGCGCGTCTGGTGAACAGCCACGTGCGCGGCCCCGCGGTGATCGGACGCGGCTCGCTCATCGAGAACGCGTACATCGGCCCCTATTCGTCCATCTCCACTGGGTGCGTGGTGCGCCGTGCCGAGATCGAGCACTCCATCCTGCTCGAGCGCGTGCACGTGGAGGACCTCGATGCCCGGGTGGAAGGCAGCCTGATCGGGCGTGACGTGCACATCTCGCGGTCCGACGCCAAGCCGCGGGCCTACCGCTTCGTGCTGGGTGACTCATCGGTGATCGGCCTCACCTGAGGGCGTGCGGGTGAAGGCTCTCGTCATCGGGCACCGGGGGATGCTCGGCACCGACCTGATGGACCACCTCGCGGCCGCGGGGCACGAGTCCGTGGGCCTCGACCTGCCCGAGCTCGACATCACCGACCGCCGCCGGGTGATCCGGCGCGTGTCGGAGTCGGCTCCCGACGTCGTGTTCCACCTGGCCGCATGGACCGACGTGGATGCCGCGGAGGATCACGAGGAGCAGGCGCTCATGGTGAATGGCGAGGGCACGCGCAACGTGGCCATCGCGGCACGCGACGCGGGGGCGGCGCTGGTGGCCGTGAGCACCGACTACGTCTTCCCGGGCACGGGCGGGCCGTATGGCGAGGACGACCCCACCGACCCCATCCAGGCCTACGGGCGCACGAAGCTTGCGGGTGAGCGCCTGGCGGAGCTCGAGTACCCCGAGGGCACGCGCATCGCGCGCACCGCATGGCTATACGGGGCCCACGGCCGGAACTTCGTGGACACCATGGTCGCCCTCGGCGCCGACCCCGCGCGGGACCACGTGGACGTGGTGGCCGATCAGGAGGGGTGCCCCACCTGGACCCGCGACCTCTGCCCGGCGCTGGTCGAGGTGGCTGCGCTGCCACCCGGCATCTACCACATGGCCGGGAGCGGCAGCACCACATGGGCCGGCCTCGCGCGGGAGGCATTTCGCCTCGCCGAGGTGGACTGCGAGGTACGGGATACCACCACCGAGGCGTTCGCGCGTCCCGCCCCGCGTCCGGCCATGAGCGTGCTGGCCGTCACCCACGAGGGAGCCCCCCGGCTCCGTGCGTGGGAGGATGCGCTGGCCGACTACATCGGGGAGCGTTCGTGAAGGTCCTCATTACCGGAGGGTGCGGGTTCATCGGCTCGGAGGTCGTGCGCGTCGCCATCGAGCGCGGCCATGAGGTGGTGAACCTCGACAAGCTCACGTACGCGGGAAACCCGGCCAACGTGGCCGAGTTCATGACCGACCCGCGCTACGCATTCATCCATGGGGACATCGCCGACCCCGAGGTTGCCGCGACGGCCGTGGACGGCTGCGAGGTGGTCATCAACCTCGCCGCCGAGAGCCACGTGGACCGCTCGCTGCACAACCCCACCGAGTTCATCGAGACGGACGTGGTGGGCACCGCGACCCTGATCATGGCCGCGCGCGAGGCGGGGGTGCGGCGGTTCGTGCAGGTGAGCACCGACGAGGTGTACGGGTCCATCCCGAGCGGGGCATTCCGGGAGACCGATCCCATCCAGCCTTCGTCACCGTACTCGGCCAGCAAGGCGGGGGGCGACCTGCAGGCACTGGCCATCCACCACACCTTCGGATACGACATCGTCATCACGCGCGGGTCCAACACGTACGGGCCCCGGCAGTACCCCG
>CAZPAT010000080.1:0-6283 GCA_964584485.1 uncultured Bifidobacterium sp. | reverse complement strand
CCGGCGCCCGCTGGTTCGCCAGCCGGTTCTCCGGGTGGCCCATCGCCGCCGCGGTCTCGCTGGATGATCCGGCCGGGGCACCCGGTGGCCTGCACATCTGGGACGACGGCCAGGACGGGCGACGGTCGATCTCGGTGGCATCCGCCGCCGAGCAGGCGGCGGCGCGCGCCGATGCGCCCGTCGTGCCCGCACCCGGGCCGTTCCCGCAGATGGCGGGCATGGCCGTGCCCCAGACATCCGGGGACCAGGCCGCCTACATCGCGCTGGGGATCCCCGCGGTCTCCCTGGCATCCCGACCCGAGGGCCCCGCCACGGGTGGTGGCCTGCCCGCGGAGGACTCCCTGGGTGATGCCGGGCGCACCGCCGAGACCCTCATCGCCTCCCTGGACGAGGTGGACGCCCTGCCGGCCCCGGCGGCGGGGGTGATCATCAACGGCCGCGAGCTGCGCCCCGTGATGAGCCGGGTGGTGATCCTGCTGCTGGCCCTTCCCCTCCTGGTGGCGGCTCTCGACCTCGCCGTGCGCCTGCGGCGGGCAGGCGTGCGCATCACGCCGTTCGTCGCGGCACTGCTGTGGCGCTTCGTGCCCGTGGTCGTCGCGTTGCTGGTCGCGCACCTGCTGGCCACGGCCGGCATGATCGCGCCCGCTGCAGGTGGATGGCCGCCGCTCGCCGAGCAGGTGCCCTTCGACCTCGCCGCGATGGTGGCGATCGTCCTGTCGGTGGGCGCCGGGGTGCTGGCCTGGCTGGCCGTGCGCCACCGGGCCACCCGCCGCGACGCCGAGGTGGCGTCGCGCGCGGCGACGGGCGTGATCGCGCTGGGGGTGGTGTGCGTGCTGCTGTGGCTCGCCAGCCCGTTCGGCCTGCTGGTGGCACTGCCCGCCGCCCATGCGGCACTGGTGGCCACGCGGGCGCGACGGCCATGGCAGGTGCTGGGCCTGGCGCTCGTGGCGGCTGCGCCCGCGGTCCTCCTCACGTGGTGGGTGGCCGGACGCATCGACCGTGGCATCCCCTACTCGGCCTGGTACCTCATCGAGACGACCGCATCCGGCGCGCGTGGTGTCATCGGGCCCCTGCTGGCCGCTGCCGTGCTCGTGACCGTGTGGAGCCTTGGCTCGCTCGTGATGTCGCGGGTGCGCCGTGGGCTCGTGGCATCCGGTCCGTACCGGCCGGTACCCACGGAGGACGAGCGCATGGCCCGTCGTGGTCGGCGCCCGCTGCCGCGTGCGTCGCTGCCGGGGCGGCGCGGCTGATGGCACCCCACCGCCTCATCTCCGTCGTCATCCCGGTGTTTGACGAACGGGACTCACTTGAGGAACTCGTCGGCGAGGTGCTGCCGGTCATGCGCGGAATCGGCGCGCCGTTCGAGGTCATCTTCGTGGACGACGGCTCGCGTGACGGCGGCGACCTGGTGCTGGCCGAGCTGGCCCGCCGGCACGACGAGATCCGCGTGGTGCGCCTGCGCAGCAACTTCGGCAAGGGGGCGGCGCTCACCGCCGGGTTCCGCGAGGCGCGCGGCGAGGTGGTCATCACCATCGACGCCGACCTGCAGGATGACCCCGCGGAGATCCCGCGCCTGCTCGCGGCACTGGACGATGGCGCGGACCTGGTGTCGGGCTGGAAGCAGCACCGCAACGATCCGTGGAACAAGACCGTGCCGTCGCGTGTATTCAACGGGGTCGCACGCCGCGCCTCGGGCGTCGACCTGCACGATCTCAACTGCGGCTTCAAGGCATACCGCGCGGATGTCGTGCGCGCGCTGGCCATTCCGGGCGAGATGTACCGCTTCATCCCGGTGATCGCCGCATCCGAGGGCTTTCGGGTGGCAGAGGTGCCCGTCAATCACCGCGCCCGGCGTCATGGGCGATCGAAGTACGGGTTCGAGCGCTACCTGCGCGGCCTGCTCGACCTGATCACGATCTCGTTCGTCGGGCGCTATCGCCACCGGCCGATGCACTTCTTCGGCGGACTGGGCCTCGTGCTGTTCCTCGTGGGCGTGGGGATCTCGGTGTACCTGACCATCGTGAAGATCCTGGGCCAGGCCATCGGCGGGCGGCCACTGCTGATCCTGGGCGTGCTGCTGATCGTCGTGGGGATACAGCTGTTCACCATCGGCCTGGTGAGCGAGCTGATCCAGCGCGGCCGCATGCGCTCGGAGGACGACGAGGCCACCTCGCGCATCGAGCGCGTCATCCGGGGGTGACCCGGCCTCCGAAGGTGGAGTGGGTGGGCACCTACGAGCGCGCCTACCCCCGCACCCGGGTGCTGGTGGAGGGGCTCCGCGCGAACGGGGTGGGCGTGGCGGAGCGTCACCGGCCCGTATGGGAGCGCACCCGCCACAAGGCGGGGGGCTTCCTGGCGCCCACGCGCCTGGCCCGCGCTGCCGGCTCATGGCTGGGCGCATGGGGTGGCATCGCGATGGCGGAGTCCCGCGCGGCAGGCCCGGTGGACGCCGTGGTGGCGGGCTACCCCGCTCAGCCGGACGCCCTGCCGGCCAGGATGGTGGCGGCGGCACGCCGCGCACCGCTGGTGGTGGACATGATGGTGTCGCTGGCCGACACGCTCGGTGATGACCGCGGGCGCGCGGGCCCGGTGGGCAGCCGGGCCCTTGCGGCCGTCGATCGGCTGGCCCTCGGCGTGGCCGACCTCGTACTCGCGGACACCCGGGCCAACGCGGAGTTCCTGGGCGAGCGCTTCGGGGTCGCGGCCGGGCGCATGATGGTGCTGCCGGTGGGCGCCGAGCCCGGCGCCTTCCCGTGCACGCCCCTCCCCGCGGGCCCGTGCCATGCGTTGTGGTACGGGAAGCTCTCGCCCATGCATGGCCTGGACGTGGTGCTGGACGCCGCCCGCATCCCGGGTACCCCCGCGATCAGGCTGATCGGCGAGGGGCAGCTGGACGCATGGCTCGCGGGGGAGCTCCGCCGCGAGCCGCCCGCGGCACTGCGCCACGTGCCATGGGTTCCCTACGGGTCCCTCGGCCGGGAGGTCTCGGCGAGCGGGATCGTGCTCGGCATCTTCGGCCGGAGCGCGAAGGCGGCGCGGGTGGTTCCGAACAAGGTCTTCCAGGCGATGGCCGCGGGCCGGCCGATCATCACCGCTGACACGCCGGGCATCCGCGAGGTGCTGACCCACGGGCGCGACGCCGTGCTGGTGCCGCCCGGTGAACCCGCCGCGCTGGCTGCCGCGCTCATCGCGCTCGCCGCGGACCCGGCCGCGCGACGGGCGCTGGGCGCCGCCGCGCGCCGCCGGTACGAGGAGATCGGCACGCCGGAGGCCGTGGCGCGTCCCCTTGCCGCGTGGCTGCGGGAGCGTGCCCGGTGAGCGGCCGCGGGTGGGTGCGGTGGG
Source organism: uncultured Bifidobacterium sp. (assembly GCA_964584485.1). Taxonomy (GTDB): domain Bacteria; phylum Actinomycetota; class Thermoleophilia; order Miltoncostaeales; family Miltoncostaeaceae; genus SYFI01. Next base: position 2,941 of record CAZPAT010000080.1, on the reverse strand, counting down.
CCGGCCTCGTGGCCGGCCTGGCCATCATCGGGGCGCTGGCGTGGACGATCGCCGACGCCTGGGATGTGGTCACGTCGTTTGACTGGCAGCCCTCGGCGGGATGGCTGGCCCTGGCCGTCGTGCTCGCCCTCGGATCCCTCGTGCTGTCGGCACTCGCGTATGAGGCCATCCTCGCGGGGCTGCACCGCCCGCCGCCCCCGGTGCTGGCCACGGTGTCCGCCTGGGCGCGCTCCCTGCTGGGCCGGTACGTGCCGGGCAACCTGCTGATGGTGGTGGGGCGCGCGGTGATGGCCGAGGCGCACGGGGTGCCGAAGCGCGTCACGGTGGCGGCCACCACGTACGAGCAGGTGATCGCCCTCGTGTCGGCATCGCTGCTCGCGGTGGTGGCCCTGCTGGACATCGGCTCCTCCAGCGCGGTGGGGCCTGCGGCCTGGCTGGTGCTGGCCGTGCCCCTGGCCGCCCTGCTCCTGCACCCCCGTGCATTCGGTCCGGCGTCTGCGTGGGCGCTGCGCCGCGTGCGCCGCGAGCCGCTCGCGGTGCTGCTGCCGTTCGGCCGCGTCGTGCTGATGGTCGGGTGGTACCTGCTGACCTCTGCGCTGCTCGGCCTGTCGGTGTGGGCCTTCATGCGGGGGGTGGGCGGACCGGAGGTCGGTGACCCCGTCGGGGTGGCGTCGGGCTTCCTGCTGGCGTTCGTGGTGTCGATGCTTGTGTTCATCGTGCCGTCGGGCCTCGGCGTGCGCGATGCGGTGCTGGCGCTGGTGCTCTCCCGCCAGGTCCCCGGCGGGGTCGCGGTGGCGCTGAGCGTGGGCTCGCGGCTGTTCCTGATCGCCGTGGAGCTGGTGTTCGTCGGCGTGGCGGCATTCGCGGGCCGGAACCGCGGCCGGCCATGAGCACGGGACGGGCATCGCGGCGCATGCGCGAGTGGCGCCTGGTGCGTGACCTGCCGCTCACGCTCGTGCTGGTGCTCGCGGCCACGTGGGCCGCGCTGTTCTCATGGCTCTCGGTCGCACGGCATGAGAGCTGGTGGACCGGCCGATTCGACCTCGGGAACATGGTCCAGGCCATCTGGAACACCGCGCACGGGGACTTCCTCATGGCCACGAACGCGGCGGGGGAGCAGGCCTCGCGGCTGGGGTCGCATGTGGACCCGCTGCTGGTGGTGCTCGTTCCCCTGCAGTGGATCTCCGACTCCGCGGTGCCCCTGCTGGTCGCGCAGGCCGTGATCGTCGCCGCGGGCGCCGTGCCGGCGTTCCTGCTGGGCCGGATGTGGCTGGGCGATGACCGTCTCGCCGTTGCGGGCGCGCTGATGTGGCTGCTGTACGCGCCCATCCAGTGGGCGGTAGTGACCGATCTGCACGCGGTCACGCTCGCGGCGCCGCTGCTCATGCTCGCCATCTGGGCGGCCGAGGCCCGCAACGACTGGATGCTCGCCGTCGCCGTGGCCCTTGCCCTGATGGGAAAGGAGCAGGTGGGGCTCGCGGTGGCCATCCTGGGCGTCTGGATCATCGTGCGCCAGCGCCGGTGGATCACGGGCGCCATCGTGTCGGTGGCATCCCTGGCCTGGACCCTGATCGCCGTTCTGGTGATCATCCCGGCGGCCGGCACCGACCTGCCCCGCCCCTTCGGCGAGCGCTTCGGCCGGTTCGGCGATACCCCCGCGCAGGCACTGGTGGGGGCCCTGTCGCAGCCCGTCGAGGTGATCACGACCATCGGGGGGTGGCAGAGGCTGTCGTACCTGCTCGCCCTGCTCCTCCCCCTGCTGTTCCTGCCCCTCTTCGCCCCGTTGCTCGCGGCGGCGGCGCTGCCCGACCTGCTGCTGAACATGCTGGCCGACTGGTGGCCCAACCACTCGATTGAGTTCCACTACGCCGCGGTGCCGAGCCCGTTCCTCGTGGCGGCGGCGATGCTGGGCCTCGCAGGGCTGCGACGCCGCAGCCGGCCGGAGTGGCTGCGCCGCATGCTGCGCCCGGCCGGGGCCGTGGCGCTCGTGCTCGTGGCGGCGGGCGCGCTCGGCACCCTCGTCACCGGTCCCGTTCCCATCGCCCCGTCGCTGTCGCGTGCGACCGAATCGCGCCTTCAGCAGTACCGGCCCGGCCCCCATGCCCGGGTGCTCGACGAGGCCGCGGCGCTCATCCCCGCGGATGCGGTGGTGTCGGCGGGCAACGGCGCCGGGGGGCATCTCTCGGCGCGCCGGCGCATCCTGGTGTTCCCCGAGGTGGATGACGCCGCATGGGTCATCGTGGACCGCACCCGGCCGGATGTGTTCGATCGCCTCGATCCCGCGGGGTTCGCCTACTGGCTGGATCGCCTGCGCGCCCGGGGGGACTTCCGGCTGGTGTTCGACCGGGATGGCGTGATGGTGTTCCGGCGCGTGGGGGGCGAGGGCGGATGAGCGCGCGCAGTCGGATGCTGGGGGTGGCGGTGGTCGCCTGTGGTGCCCTGATGGCGCTGCTGCCGGTGCTGCCGTGGTACGCCGCCACCCTGCGGTCCGGCACGGCCTCGCTGTCCGGCTACGGTGCGGGCGGGGCCTCGTGGATCCTGCCGGTGATCGGGGCCGCACTGGCGTGCGCCGGCGGGCTCATCGCGTGGTGGCACCCCGTGCCCGGGTCGCGCACGGCGCGTGCGCTGGGTGGCGTGGTGATCGTGCTGGCGGCCGCCGGGGCGGCGTGGACGGCGCTGGTCGCCCTCGCACCCAGGGTTGACGTGGTGGTGGTGCGCACGGGGGTCCCGGACGCACCGCTCAGCGGGGAGTGGGCGATCGGCGTCCTGCCCCCGGCATGGGCGTGCCTTGCCGCCGCAGCGCTGGCGGGCATGGCGGGGATCCTCCTGATGGTCCCGTCACGCCGCTTCGGCGGCGCGGAACACGGCGACCCCTAGGGGGTCGGGGCAGGCGCCGGAGCCGGAGCAGGCGCCGGAGCCGGAGCAGGCGCCGGAGCAGGCG
>CAZPAT010000079.1:0-6315 GCA_964584485.1 uncultured Bifidobacterium sp. | reverse complement strand
GGGCACTACGCCGGGTCCGGGCGGGGGGGGAGGGCGATGGTGCGCCCTGAGTATTCCCGCACCGTCACGGACGGATCGAGCCACAGTGGCGCTTCGAAGGCCCCGTAGAACCCGCCGCTGTCGGGCAGTTCACCGCGTCCGATGACCTCCAGCACCAGGTCGGTGTTGCGCGTCTGGACGTCGAGGAGCTCGAACGACGAGCCATCCAGCCACACGCCAGCGGCCTTCGCGGCGCGGGATTCCTGAGTGGCGATGGCAACCGTCTGGATGCTGATGAAGGTGAGCAGCACGACCACGATCGCACCCAGCGACAGGATGAACACCACAGGCCGGCGCACCTCGCGCCGGTCGGCCGCCGCGCGCGCGTAACCCACGATCCAGAAGACCAGCGCGGCCATCAGCACCATCGCGATGGCGTTCGAGAGGAACAGCAGCAGTGCGCCGATCGCCATGGTCCACTCGCCGCCCGCGAGCACCACGCCCACCACCGCGAGGGGGGGTACCAGGCTGATGGCGATGGCCACCCCGGGGAGCACCCCGGCGACATCGCTGCGGGTGATCGCGAATGACCCCACGAGGCCGGTGGCAATGGCCACGACCAGTTCGATGAGCCCGGGGGAAACCCGGCCGGTGATCTGGGAATTGCCGAGGGCCCACTGCTCATTTGGGATGACGGGAAGGGTCAGGGTCATGACCATGCCGATCAGGACGACCACGAGCAGCGATACGCCCACCACCAGCATCGAACGGCCCACCTGACGTGGCTCGACGATCGACACGCCCAGGCCCACGGCGAGGATGGGCGTGGCGAGCGGCGCCACGATCATCGCGCCGATGACCGTGGCGGTCGAGTCCACGAGCACGCCACCGGTTGCGATGATTGCCGACAGGACCAGCAGCACTCCGTACCGCACGAGGCGATCCCGGCTGAGTCCGGGCGCGAAGAGGAACACCTGGTCCTCGGCGGCCTCGAGCGGTGTCTCCTTCGCGCCGCCCGCGTATAGGGCGTGCCGGAGGCGCTCTCGCATGCGGTGAGTATGGCCGGTGCCGGGGAGCACCGCTAGCCTCCCGCCCTTCGTGGCATCACCCGCTCGCACCATCCGCCTGCGTACGTGGCAGAAGAACGCCCTCGATGCGTTCCAGGCCGGCGGTGACCCCGACTTCCTGGCGGTTGCCACCCCGGGTGCGGGCAAGACCACCTTTGCCCTTACCGCCGCCCGGCAGGCGCTGGCGGCGCACCCCGGACGTCGTCTGGTGGTGGTGGCGCCCACACAACACCTGAAGGGCCAGTGGGCGGGTGCCGCCGAGCGCTTCGGGCTGCACCTGGACCCCGCCTGGATCACCGGCGAACCGCTGCCGCCCCAGGTTCACGGAATCGTGGTCACCTACCAGCAGGTCGCGCAGGGCGCGGAGGCGGTGCGGCAGGTGGCCCGCGACGGCTTCGCGGTGCTGGATGAGGTGCACCATGCCGGCGACGATCGCGCGTGGGGGGACGGCGTGCGCACCGCGCTGGAGGTGGCCGCCGTGCGACTGAGCCTGTCGGGCACCCCGTTCCGCAGCGACTCGCTGGCCATCCCGTTCGTGAAGTACGACGCCGCCGGTGAAGCCGAGCCGGACATCGAGTACGGCTACGGGCCGGCGCTGGCGGACCGCACCGTGGTGCGGCCCGTGCACTTCCCGCGACTCGGCGGCGACATGGAATGGATCGGACCCGATGGCTCGGCGCAGAGCGCATCGTTCGACGACGCCCTCGACGGCCGGCTGGCTGCGCAGCGGCTTCGAACCGCCCTGGACGTGGGTGGCGCATGGCTGCCCGACGCGCTGACGCGGGCCCATGCGCAGCTGATGGAGATCCGGGCCTCGCACACCGATGCGGGCGGACTGGTGATCGCCATGGACCGCGAGCATGCACGGGGGATCGCCGGGATCATGCGACGGGTGCTGGGCGTGGACGCCGTGGTGGCCACCAGCGACGACCCCGCAGCCGGCGCGCGCATCGATGAGTTCGCCGGCGGACGCCGGCCGTGGCTGGTGGCGGTGCGCATGGTGAGCGAGGGCGTGGACATCCCCAGGCTGCGGGTGGGGGTCTTCGCCACCACCACCACCACGGAACTGTTCTTCCGCCAGGCCGTCGGACGGATCGTGCGGTACGTGCCGGGCCGGACCGGGCGGCAGCCCAGCTACATGTTCATGCCCGACGACCCGCGGCTGCGGGCACATGCCATGGGCATCGCCGAGGAGCGGCGGCACTTCCTGAAGAAGGCGGGGGATGAGGATGACCCGCGTGGCGACGCGGCGCTGGACGAGATACCCGCGGGGCCGGAGGATGAGCAACTGTCGCTCTTCTCCGCGGTGTCGGCGACGCCATCGGGAGAGGCCGCCGTGCACAAGGTGGATGAGACCCTGGGGCTGTTCGGGAGCCTGGAGGACGGCGAGCCGGTCGAGGACGGCTTCGAACTGCAGCTGGCCGAAGCGCCGCATCTGGGGACGGGGGGCGGCGGCGCGGCCGGTGGGAATGGCGGCGCGGCCGCGGATGCCCCGGGCCTGAGCCCGGTGGCCAGGCGCCGGGCGCTGCGCGATGCCAATTCGGTGCTGGTGAGGGCGATCGCCGGGGCCACGGGCATGACGCACGCCCAGGTGAACGGCGAACTCAACCGCCGGAGTGGGGTAACACGGGTGGCCGAGGCCGACGTGCAGGCGCTGGAGCGCCGACGGGGCGAGGGCGCCCGGTGGCTGGCACGCATCGGTTCGCGTTCCGGCACGTAAAGGCGCTGACCCGCGAGGTCTTGTGTGGCACGTTTTGTGCCACGATGGTCGTATGCCAGAGAAGATCGTGAGGGCGCGGCTGGATGACGAATCGCGCATGGCCCTGCGCCTGATGGTGCGCATGGGCATGACCGAGTCGGAGGCTGTGCGCATCGCGTTGGTGGAGGCGGCGGCGGCCAGGAGCACCGACGAGGCGCTTCGCGCGGAGTGCGAGCGATTGATGCAGGATGAGCAGGCCGTAGCGCGTGAGATGGCGGAGTTCCGCGAATGGGAGGAGATCACTGCGCCATGGCCGGACTGAGGCGGGGTGATATCCATGCCGCGCGGTTCGGGCGGGCCACCGGCCGCGAGCAGGCAGGGGCCAGGCCGGCGCTGGTGCTGCAGGCGGAGGGGATGGCGGGATGGTCCACGGTCATCGTGGCCCCGCTGTCCTCATCTGCCCGGCACTCGATGTTCCGGCCGACGGTCGACCTGAAGGGCACCGAGACCCGGGTGCTGCTGGAGAGCATGCGCGCCCTCGACAAGGACCGCATCGGCCGGAAGCTGGGGTCGCTCAGCGCCGATGAGATGGTTGATCTCGACAGCGCCGTGCGACTGGTGCTCGGACTGCGCTAAGCCAGCAGGGTCCGCCCCAGCCGGCGGATGGGAACCGTGAACAGCACGGCCGAGAAGGCCAGCAACACCGCCACGTGGCCCAGGGTCACCCACCCCACATCCCCCATCACCAGCTCGCGGGTGGCGGCGACCAGGTGGCTCAGCGGCAGGCACCAGCCGATGACCTGCGCCCACTCGGGCAGGGCGGTGAAGGGGAAGAAGATCCCGCCGAACAGGAACATGGGCGTCATCACGCCGGTCCAGAAGATGTTGAAGTGCTCGATGTTCGACGTGAACGCCGTGTATGCCATGCCGATCACCGCAAAGGTGAGCGCGCCGATGAGGAACACCGGCGGGGTGAGCACCGCCCACCAACTGTCGATGAGCCCGAACGGCGCCATGACGATCATGAACACCACGCCGTAGAGGGTGCCGCGGGTGGCACCCCACAGGTACTCGCCCACCACCACGTCGCCCACCGACAATGGCGTGGTGACCGCGGCCTCGAACACGCGGCGCACGTGGATGCGCACGAAGGCGTTGTAGGACGTCTCGAGGATCGCCCCGAACATCACGGCGCTGGCGGCGATGCCCGGGGCGATGAACGCCACGTACGACACGCCCTCGATCGAGGTGAGGTAGGCGCCCAGGCCCAGGCCCATGATGGCCAGGTAGGCAATGGCCTCCACGAACCGCGGTCCGAGGGTGGTGAGGATGGTCTTGCGCCCGACCGTGGCGTTGCGCGACCAGAACCGCACGGCGCCGGCCACGGTGACCCGCTGCGTGGCGGGTGTCAGGCCAGGGCCTCCAGCGCCTGCTGGAAGTCGTCGGCCAGCCCGGTGTGGCCGTTCGCCAGCGCGGCATCGATACCGCTGAGGTAGGCGTCGGCAGCGGCGTCCGCGTTGCCCGTGGCGGCAAGGCACTCGGCCAGGTGACCCCATGCCGCACCCTCGTCACTGGCCAGGGCGAGGTACGCGCGGTACTGGTCCACGGCCTCATCCCACCGCTCCGCCTGCCGCAGCGCCACGGCCAGGCCGTAGCGGGCGCGGGGCTCATCGGGCTGCTCGGCCACCAGATCGCCGAAGTAGGCGATGCGATCAATGCTCACGACGGTGATCGTACCGCCGGGGAATGAGGGGACAGTCCCTCCCCCCGGGGACAGTCCCCGGGGGGAGGGACTGTCCCCTGTGTCGTGGCTTGTGCGGTTTCGTCACGAGAATGTCACAAAAGGCACTTGGGGGACCCCTGAGATCCCGCTTGCCATGAGGCAATCCGCACGATGCTGCGCTTGTGCATGACCGTTGTTAGGGTGACGTTCGTACACGGGGTGGTAGACCGTGTTCGCACTGCGGCAACACTGGAGAGGCCGGTCCGCATGGACCTGTACACCTGGCTTCCACTGCTGATCTACATCGTGCTGGGCGCAGGCATCGCCGGCGCGCTGTTCACGTTGTCGATGGTTGGCCGCAGGCGCCCCAATGCCACCAAGGAGCTCCCGTTCGAGAGCGGCATCCTCACCGTGCAACCCGCCCGGCAGAGGTTCTCGATCGACTTCTACCTCACGGCCATGCTCTTCATCATCTTCGACATCGAGCTGGCCTTCCTGTACCCGCTGGCCGTGGTGCTGCGTGATTTCGGTGGCGTGGCGGTGGTCGAGTTGGTGGTGTTCATGGCCGTGCTGACCGGCGCGCTGGCCTACATCTGGCGGAAGAAGGCGCTCGAATGGCGCTGATCCCACCCCCCGGGGCACCCATCCGCCGCACGCCGCGCGACGACGAGCGCGTGGACTGGGACCTGCGCGACCCGCTGGCCGCCGAGGTGAGCAAGGGCCTGCTCACCACCACGGTGGAGAAGGCCATCGCGTGGACGCAGACCTCGGCCATCTGGCCGGCCACCTTCGGCCTGGCCTGCTGCTCGATCGAGATGATGCACACGCTCAGCCCGCGGCTGGACATGGGCCGGTTCGGCGCCGAGTTCTTCCGCGGAACGCCGCGCCAGAGCGACCTGATGATCGTGGCCGGGCGCCTGACGCAGAAGATGGCGCCGGTGGTGCGCCACATCTACGACCAGATGCTCGAGCCCAAGTGGGTCATCAGCATGGGGGCCTGCGCCAGCACGGGCGGGGTGTTCAACAACTACGCCGTGGTGCAGGGCGTGGACAAGATCCTGCCGGTGGACGTGTACGTGCCCGGCTGCCCGCCGCGCCCCGAGGGACTGATGGAGGGCATTGACGTGCTGCGCCGCAAGATCGGCGTGAACGGCCAGGTGCCCTCCTCGGAGCTGATCGCCCAGCGCCGTGCCGACCGCCTGGCGTGGGAGCGCGAGCACGCCGATGAGCTCGCCGCCCTGCGCGAGGTGACGGCCGGGCACGACGTGCAGCAGCCGGGCGAACCCCCGGTGGTGGAGCCCGTGGTGGCGGAGGCCGAGGCCGAGGCGCGGGCGCGCGCCGGGCGGCAGGGTGACGCCGGGTGAGCGACGTATCGGCCCAGATCGAGGCGGTCACGCCCGGCGCGGTGGTGGCGGAGTTCACGCATGTGGGCGAGCTGACCGTGGAGGTACGCAAGGAGCGCATCGTGGAGGCCTGCCGCGCCCTGCGGGACGGGCCCGGCCAGTTCGCGCTGCTCAGCGACGTGACGTGCGCGGACTTCCCCGATGAGCCCGGCCGCTTCCGGATGGCCTACCACCTGGCCAGCATCCAGACCGGCAGCCGCGTGCGCCTGCGGGCGTGGGCCGGTGCACTGGAGCCCGAGATCGAGTCGGTCACCTCGGTGTGGCCGGGCGCCAACTGGATGGAGCGTGAGGTGTACGACCAGTTCGGCGTGCGCTTCGCGGGCCACCCGGATCTCTGCCGCATCCTCAACCCGCTCGACTGGTCGGGCCACCCCCTTCGCCGCGATTACCCGATCGGCGGCGAAGAGGTCCAGTTCACGGACGCCGTGTGACCATGAGCACCAC
>CAZPAT010000078.1:1954-6342 GCA_964584485.1 uncultured Bifidobacterium sp. | reverse complement strand
GGGCGTACTCGACCACCCGCCGGATGGACTTCTCGTCATCCACCACCAGTACGCGATCGGCCATGGCGCGATGGTACCCATCGTGGTCCCGACGGCCCATAACCCTCTGCTAACCGCGGGCATGTAGAACACTGCGCATGGACGACGATCCCAGCACGCCCGAGCGCTCCCCCTCCCCCTGGCGCCGCATCGGCACGCTGGCCATCCCGGCCATCGTGGGGGCGGGCGTCGCGCTCGGGGTGGTTGGCGCGACGGTGGGGTTCGGGGGCGACACCACGATCATCCGCGAGTCCTCCCCCGGCATCACGGCTACCCCCGCCGCATCGGCGGCAGTGGCGGAGGCGGAGGATGACGGCCCGGCCGATGCACTGAGCGTGTCCGAGATCGTCCGCCGCGAGTCGCCGGCGGTGGTGCTGATCGAGGCTGGTGGTGCCAACGGGCAGGGCGGCCTCGGGTCCGGGTTCCTCATCGACCGCGACGGGCACGTGCTGACCAACGCCCACGTGGTGGAGGACAGCGACACGACGACGGTGACGTTCTCGGACGGCACCGAGCGGACGGCCCGGATCCTCGGGGTGGACACCTCGACCGACCTGGCCGTGCTGAAGATCCCGCAGGTCCCGGAGGGCATCCAGCCGGTGCGCCTGGGGTCCAGCGGCGCCCTGGTCGTGGGGCAGGACGTGGTGGCCATCGGCAACCCCTACGGCCTCGAGCGCACCGCCACCACGGGCATCGTGTCCGCGCTCGAGCGGACCATCGAGGCTCCCAACGGCTTCGCCATCCAGAACGCCATCCAGACGGATGCCGCGATCAACCAGGGGAACTCCGGGGGTCCGCTGTTCGACCGCGCCGGGCGCGTGATCGGCATGAACACGCAGATCGCGAGCCAGAACGGCGGCAACGTGGGGCTGGGATTCGCGGTGCCCATCGACACCATCGCCCCCATCGCGCGGTCGGTGATCGAGGACGGCACGCCGAAGCACGCGTGGATCGGCATCACCGGGCGCGAGCTCACGCCGGCACTGGCGGGGAAGCTCGGGCTCGAGGGCAGGCGGGGCGTGCTGGTGGCCGAGGTGGCCGACGGCGGCGCGGCGAAGGCCGCCGGCATCGTCGCCGCGCGCGACGGCGACGCCGAGGTGCCCCGCGGCGCCGACCTGATCATCGCCGTGAACGGGACCCCCGTGGAGGACATGGCGGATGTCAGCCGGGCGGTGGCCAGCCGCACCGTGGGGGAGCGCATCAGTGTCACGGTGCTTCGGGACGGGGAGGAGCGCACCGTGCAGATGACCCTGCGTGACCGCCCCGCGGGCGTGGGCGTGCGATGAGCACCGCGCCCGCGATGGCACGCCGTTCTATGCTGGAACGCGTGTCATCGAGCGCGCGCCTCATCCGCAGGGCCGAGGGCCGGGATGCCGGCGCGATCGGTGCCATCTACGACGAGGCCATCGCCACCGGGGTGGCCACCTTCGCCGCCGGACCGCACGACGCCGCGGAACGACGTGAATGGCTCGCCGCGCGCGGCGCGCGCGCACCCGTGTGGGTGATGGAGCAGGGGGACACGGTACGGGCGTGGTCCGCCCTCGCACCCTTCTCGCACCGTCCCTGGTACGACGGGGTGGCCGAGTACACCGTGTACGTGGCCGGCGACGCACGCGGGGCGGGCCTGGGGGGAGAGATGCTCGCGCAGTTGATCCGCGAAGCACCTGCCCTCGGGTACTGGAAGCTCGTGGGCATGATCCTGCAGGGCAACGACGCCGGGCTGGCGCTCGCCCTGGGGGCGGGGTTCCGCGAGGTCGGCACCCACCGGGCGCACGGCCGGGTGGGTGACGGATGGCGGGATGTGACGGTGGTGGAGCGCCACCTGGACGCCCCATGACGCACGCCGCGCCCACGGCCCAGCCCGATCACGACGGCATGCGCGCCATGTTCCGGACGATGACCCTCATCCGGCGGTTCGAGGAGCGGGCGTCGGACGAGTACATGGCGGGACGGATCGGCGGCTTCCTGCACCTGGCGATCGGAGAGGAGGCGGCGATCGTGGGGACGGTCAGCGCCCTGCGGCCCGACGACCCGCTCACCTCCACCTACCGGGAGCACGGCCAGGCGCTTGCGCGGGGCAGCGATCCGCGGGCGATCATGGCGGAGCTCCTCGGGCGCGCCACCGGCATCTGCGGAGGGCGCGGCGGCTCGATGCACCTGATGGACCGGGATCGTTCCTTCTACGGCGGGTACGGCATCGTCGGCGGTGCGGTGCCACTGGCCCTGGGCCTCGCCTGGGCCACCCGCTACCGGGGCGGCGACCAGGTATCGGTGACGATGTTCGGCGAGGGCGCCGCCAATCAGGGGGTGGTGTCGGAGTGCTTCAACATGGCCGGCCTGTGGGACCTGCCGATCGTGTTCCTCATCCTCAACAACCAGTACGGCATGGGAACCCCGGTGGAGCGCGCCGCGGCGGTGGAGGACTTCTACCCGCGCGCAGCCGCCTACGACATCGAGTCATGGAAGGTCGACGGCATGGACGTGCTGGCGGTGCGTGGCGCCGTCGCCGAGGCGGCGCGGCTGGCCCGCGAGGAGCGCCGGCCGGCATGCGTGGAACTGCTCGCCTACCGGTACCGCGGGCATTCGATGAGCGACCCCGACACGGTCCGCGCCACCGAGGAGAAGGAGCGCTGGAAGGCCCGCGACCCGCTGGTGACGTTCGAGAGGGTGCTGCTGGGGGAGGGCATCATGGATGCCGACGCCATCGCCGCCATGCAGGCGGAGATCGACGACGTGGTGGCGGACGCCGCGGCGTTCGCGGAGGAGAGTCCCGAGGTGCCCGTGGACCAGTTGGCGCGTGATGTCTACGCGCGGCCGTGGAACGACGACCCGCGCGGCAGCGCGCTGATGCGCCCATGAGCGACGCGCCGGCCCAGGTGACCTACCGCGATGCCCTGAACCAGGCGCTGCGCGAGGAGATGCAGCGCGACGACGCCGTATTCCTGATGGGCGAGGACATCGGGGGGTTCGACGGGGCGTTCAAGGTGACCCGCGGGCTCCTGGACGAGTTCGGCGAGCAGCGCGTGGTGGACACCCCCATCACCGAGGCGGGCTTCACGGGCCTCGGCATCGGTGCGGCAATGACCGGGCTGCGCCCCGTGATCGAGATCATGACGGTCAACTTCGCGCTCGTGGCCATGGATCAGATCGTCAGCAACGCGTCGAAGATCCACTACATGTTCGGGGGGCAGGCAACGGTGCCGATGGTCATCCGAATGCCGGGCGGGGCGGGGCACCAGTTGTCGGCCCAGCACTCCCACTCCCTCGAGGCCATGTTCACCCACGTCCCCGGGCTGAAGGTGGTGGTGCCCGCCACGCCGGAGGATGCCAAGGGACTCCTGAAGACGGCCATCCGCGACGACGACCCGGTCATCTTCCTCGAGAGCGAGGGTCTGTACGGCAAGAAGGGTCCGGTGGGCGGCGAGGACGACCTGGTGCCATTCGGCCAGGCGGTGGTGCGCAGGCCCGGCCGCGACTGCACGGTGATCGCCCATTCGCGCATGGTGTGGGTGGCGCTGGCCGCCGCCGAGGAACTCGCGGCCCAGGGGATCGACGTGGAGGTGATCGACCCCCGCACGTTCCGGCCGCTCGACCTCGACACCCTGGCGGCGAGCGTGCGCCGCACCTCGCGCGCGGTGGTGGTGGACGAGGGCTGGCCCGAGTGCGGAATCGCCGCAGGCGTGGCGGCGCACCTGTACGACGCCTGCTTCGACTGGCTCGATGCACCGATCGTGCGGGTGAACTCCGCCGATGTCCCCATGCCGTACGCGCGCAACCTCGAGCAGGCGGCGATCCCGCAGGCAGCCGACGTCGTGGCCGCCGTCCACGCCACGCTCGGGCGGGAGGCCGGCGCATGAGCACTATGGCCATGCCCAAGCTGTCGGACACCATGGAGGAGGGCACCGTCCTGCGGTGGCTTCGTGCGGACGGCGACCTCGTGGCGAAGGGTGACCCCCTCGTGGAGATCGAGACCGACAAGGCCACGATGACCGTCGACGCGCCCGAGGGCGGGGTGCTCCACATCATCGCCGCGGAGGGCGACACCCTCGACGTGGGGCAGCCGATCGCGGAGATCGGCGGGGACGGCGCCCCCGCCATGGCCGACACCGGGGCGACCGGCGCGATGGAGGTGCCCGATGCCCCCACCCAGGAGATCGAGGCCGTGCGCGATGACGTGCCGGCACCGGCGCCGCCGGCACCGGATAAGCAGTCTCTGGCCACCGGCATCCCCACCGCCGATGACGGTACGGCGGGCTCGATCGCCGGCGTATTCACCCCGGCGGAGGTCGGCGACGCCACCGGGCGTCCCGCCGCGTCACCGCTCGCCCGGGGCATCGCCGCACGGGCCG
>CAZPAT010000078.1:0-1854 GCA_964584485.1 uncultured Bifidobacterium sp. | reverse complement strand
GCCACCGGGCGTCCCGCCGCGTCACCGCTCGCCCGGGGCATCGCCGCACGGGCCGGGATCGACCTGGCGACCATCCGGGGCACGGGGCCCGGGGGCCGCATCGTGAAGGCCGACGTGGAGGCGGTCCTCGGGGGTTCCGCCGCGGCCGCACCGTCGACGGCTGCGGCCGGGGAGCCGCCCGCGCCTCCGCCGCCGCCCGCGCCGCGGGCCACGGGATCGTGGCCCGCCGGGCGGCGCACGCCCCTCACCCGCCTGCAGCGGACGATCGCCCGGCGGATGGAGCAGGCCACGGCCATCCCCGAGTTCGTCCTCGAGCGCGACGTCGACACCACCGCGCTGGCCGCGGCCCGCGCCGACCTGCGGGTGGCGCTGCCCGAGGCCAACCGGCCGAGCGTCAACGACTTCGTCATCCGCGCGGTGGCGATGGCCGTGCGCGAGCGCCCGGACATGGCCTCGCAACTCGATGGCGACGACCTGGTGGTGCCGTCGTCGGTGGACGTGGGCGTGGCGGTGTCGGTGCCGGGGGGACTGATCGTGCCGGTGATCCGGGGCGCCGACGCCAAGGGCGTGCCCGCGATCGCCGCCGAGGTGCGCGACCTGGCCGGGCGCGGCCGGGCCGGGGAGCTCCGGCCCGACGAGCTGGAGGGGTCGGTGATCTCGGTGAGCAACCTGGGCATGTTCGGCATCGACCGGTTCCACGCCGTCATCAACCCCGGCGAGGCCGCGATCCTCGCGGTGGGGCGCGCCGTCGCGCGTCCCGTCGTGGTGGACGGGCACGTGGTGGTGCGCGACGTGATGACCCTGTCGCTGTCGGTGGACCACCGCATCGCGTATGGCGCGGAGGCGGCCACGTTCCTCGGCCGCGTGGCGGAACTGCTGGAGCACCCCGCCGCGCTGCTGGTATGACCCGGCCCGCCCGGCTGCGCCGCACCGGGCGCATCGGCTACCACGAGGCCTGGCGGGAGCAGCAGGTGATCGCCGAGCGCGTCGGCGACGGCACGTCGCCCGCCGTGCTCTGGCTGCTGCAGCACGACCCGGTGTACACCTACGGGCGCCACGGCACACGTGACGACCTGTGGATCGACGATCAGGCGCTCGCCGCGCTCGGCGCATCGTGCGTGGCCACCGACCGGGGCGGCCAGATGACCTGGCACGGTCCGGGCCAGGTGACGGGCTACGTGCTCATGGACCTCCGCCGCGGCCCCGGCGTGCGGCGCTTCGTGCAGGCCCTCGTCGATTCCATGACCGATGCCTGCCACGCGTGCGGTGTGCCGGGCGCCGTGAGTGATCACGACGCGATGGGGACCTACGTGCAGGGCCGGAAGCTGGGCAGCGTGGGCATCCGCGTGCGCGAGGGCGTGAGCATGCACGGCGTGGGGCTGAACGCCGATCCCGACCCGGCGTGGTTCGCGCGGATGAGCGCGTGCGGGGCGCCGGAGGTGGCGGCCACCTCCATCGCGGCCGAGGGCGGCAACGGGGACCGGGTGACGGTGGAGGACGCCCTGGCTGAGGCCCTGGCCGCGCGGCTCGACCTGGCGGTGGCCGGGGCCCGCTAGGGCAGCATGCGCTCCCACTCGACCACCGCGCGGCCCACCAGCGCGGCATCCGACGGGTCCCCGCCCGCCGCGCGCACCAGGTCGTCGAGCTCCTCGGGCGCGAGGTCGGCGGGCTCCACGGCGGGACGGGCCGCGCGCAGCGCGTCCGCCAGGGCGACGGGATCGGTGATCACGGCACCAGGTTGACCGCAGCGGCAAACGCCAGCACCACCAGCAGCGCCCCGTAGCCGGTGTAATCAGTGGCGAGGAGCACGATGGCCACCACCATGAGGATCGCCGACAGGCCGGCCCAGGCCCC
>CAZPAT010000077.1:0-6453 GCA_964584485.1 uncultured Bifidobacterium sp. | reverse complement strand
AGTAGCGCTCGTCCAGGCGGCGGTGGTCGGGCAGCCCGACCGCGTCCGTGATCTCGTCGAAGGTCATGAGCGCGGACGGGTCGGGCCCCGACCCCGTCGCCGCGAGCGCCGCATAGGCCCCGCGGAGGGCGTGGCCGGCGGCGAGGATGCCGGTGATGCCCCACAGCACCACGCGGTAGCCCAGGGCCGCGAGTTCCGGGGCGGGCATGAGCGGCGTGCGGCCGCCCTCCACCATGTTGGCCACCGGCCGGGCATCCGCCAGATCGCCGGCCACGCGCCGCATCTCGGCCGCGTCCACGGGCGCCTCCACGAACACCGCGTCCGCGCCAAGCGTCGCCGCCTCGCGTGCGCGGGCAATTGCCTCATCCAGCCCCTCGACCCCGCGCGCATCCGTGCGGGCGATGAGGAACATGTCGATGCCCTCCTCCCGCAGGTCGACAACGGCGCGGATCTTCGCCAGCCAGTCCGCGCGGTCGGTGATGCGCTTGCCCTCCATGTGCCCGCACCGCTTGGGCCACTGCTGGTCCTCAAGGATCATCCCCGCCGCGCCTGCGGCGTGCAGCAGGCGCGCCGTGCGGGCGGCCGACAGGGCGTTGCCGTAGCCGGTATCCGCGTCCACCACCACGGGGGTGCCGGGAACCGCGGCGATCAGGTCACGGGCGGCATCCACCATCTCGACCTGGGAGAGGTAGCCGAAGTCCGGCAGCCCGAGGCGGGCAGCGGACACCGAGTAGCCCGACACCACCAGCGCGTCGAACCCCGCCTGGCGCGCCAGGCGCGCCGACAGGCCGTCGTACACGCCCGGGAGCACCAGCGGATCGTCCGCATCGGCCAGGGCGCGAAGCCGCTCCGCGGGGGTCATGGCCCCGTCGCCGCATCCTTGCCCACGACGACCACCACGTCCGCCTCGCCGATCGCATCGGCGGCCACGCCGTCCAGCGGCGGCGCGCTGGTGATGCCGAGGTCCTTCGCCACGTTCTGGGCGACGGCCTGCGATCCGGGGCGCCACATCACCACCGACGTCGTGAGGTCCTGCGCGTTCGCATCGCCCACCTCGCCCACGCGGTATCCGGCCGTCTCCACCTTGGGCGCCACGGTCGTGCGGGCCGCGCCCGACACCCCGCTCGCATTCAGGACGGCCACGGTGTACGCCGCGCGGTCCTGGATGGCGGGCGGGTCATCCGGCACAACGGCATCCGGGTCGGCACCCAGCGGGCCGTTGGCGGGCTTGGTCAACTGCGCGGTCACCTCAGCGGATGACGATCCGTCGTCACGGACGAGGAACCACCAGCCGGCCGCGCCTCCCGCGACGATCACCACCAGCACGGCGGCGATCACGGCAATGGCAGCGCCATTGCCGTCGCCCGTGCCCTGGGGCACATCCCCCTGCGATGGCCCGCTGCGCGCGGCCAGGGCCTGCACGCGATCGGACGCCACCGGGGATGACAGCCCCAGGCCGTGCTGCTCGCGCGCCTGGAGCCCACGGATCGCCGACTGGCGGCGCCAGGCGATGATGCCCAGGCCGAGCGCGCCGAACAACGACACGAACATCACCATCGTTGCCGAGATCATCACCCAATCCGACGACATCAGTCCCCCGCGCCCGGCACTGGTGGGGCATCTCCGGCCGTGGCGGCAGGCGCCGTGGCCGTGGAGGCGGAACCCCTGCCCGCCGCCGATGAGAGCTCCCCGAACATGGTCGTCAGCGTAACGGCCCGGAGCTTCTTCTTCCGGAGGCCGGACAGCATGCCGGGCAGGGCGTCGGCGGTGTTGGGGATCGCATGCAGCACCACGATGGAACCCTTCCGGGACTCATCCACCACCCGCCGGGTGAGCGTCGCCACCGACGGCTTCTCGTAGTCGGAGGGATCGACATCCCACATCACGATCCACCGGTAGCCCAGCTTCCCCGCCGCCTTCTCGATGCCCGGGCTGATTGCCCCGTACGGCGGGCGGTAGAAGGGAACGCTCGACACGCCGATCATGCGATCGGTGGTGGCGTTGTTCGCCAGGTCGGTGGTGGCCTCGGGCTCGCTGGAGGTGGTGCCGGTGCGGTGCCCCCAGCCGTGGCTGCACATCGTGATGACGCCGTCGGCCACAGCGGCCTGCACCTTGCGGGCGAGCGCCGGGGTCCACAGCTTCACGTTCACGCCGTTGAAGCAGAAGGTGCCCCCCGCCTTCTGCTTCCGCAGGATGTCGATGATGCGGCCCACGGCGGCCTGGTCGAGGCCGTCATCGAATACCAGCGCCACGTAGGGCCGGCTCGTGCTGACCGAGCGGACGATCTCCGCGGTGCCATCCCCGGGGGTCGGGGGCAGGAGCATCGAGGTGGAGCGCGCGGTGCCCCCCGAATCGTCACGCACCTCCACGTACCCGGGGATCGGCCCGGCCTCCAGCAGCGGGCGCACGTCGGCGGGGATGGGCAGCGCCTTCGCCGCCGGGCGCCACGGGCCGGACACGGCGGCGGCCCCCGCCGGCGTGGCGACCACCCGCATCTCTACGCCGTCCCCGCCGGTCGCGGTCACCGCGAGCTCGGCCGTCTTCGGCGCGGGCAGGACCGGCTTGGGAGCACGGGCCGCCACGCGCAGCACCGGGGCCGACGCCACCTCGTCGGTCGCGGCACCCGTGTCGTCCCCGCGCCCGGCCCACACGACGAACCCCGCGATGGCGGCCACGCCGGCGGCGAGGATGAGCAGTGCATTGCGGCGGCGGCGCCTGAGGTCGCGCCGGCGATCCTCCGCGGGACGCCTGCGGCGCGAGGGGCCCGATGTGTCCTCCGGGGGCATGGGGCGCGATGCTAGCGCCACCTCCCGGCGCGCCGGTCGCTCCCGGGCGCGCGGTTGCGGGTACGCTCACGGCATGCACGAATGGTCCGGTCTCTCCCGCGGGCGCGCGCTCGCCGTCACCACCGCCCGCGACCCACGCGACTTCCCCGTGGGCATCTTCTCCCGCGATCCGGTGCCGCCCCCGAACCAGGGGGCCGGCACCTTCATGTGGTTCACCGACTATGACGAGGCGGCGGACTTCATGGTGGAGGTCGTGCCCGTGCTGCTCCTCGATCCCGACAGCTGGCCGGACTTCGACGAGCTCGTCCAGACCACCCGCGCAGCCGTGCGTGCCGTGCCCGATGAGGGCGCGGACCCGATGCGGGCCATCGCCGCGCTGGGGGCGCCCTGGGGGGGTCGCGCCGACTTCGTGTGGTGGGGCGCCTTCGCCGAGATCCACTCCGGCGGCAGCGACTTCGGGCGCCTCGTCCGGATGCAGTACCTGGAGAACATCGACGACCCCGCCCCGGACCGCCCGGTCGAGGACGAGGAGATCGACGCCCTCCTGCGCTTCATGCGCATCTACCCGTTCTAGCGGGCCAGCGCCTCCGCGATCCCGGCCCCGAAGGCATCCACCGCGGCGTCGGCCGCGCCCGCGTCCGGGGCATCGCCGATGCGCCGGATGATCTCGCTGGCGATCACCACGCCGTCGGCGATCTGTCCGATCTGGGCCGCCTGCTCGGGGGTGCGCACGCCGAAGCCCACCACCACCGGCACGGGGATGTGGCGGCGCGCACGGTCCGCCAGCGCACGCAGGCGATCGTCCATGCTCATCTCGCCACCGGTCACCCCGGTCACCGCCACCAGGTAGACGAAGCCCTCGGCCTCCGCGCCGATCTGCTGCATGCGCGCGTCGTCAGTGGTGGGGGCCGCGAGCGCGATCAGCGCCACCCCGGCCGCGCGAGCCGCGGCACGGATGTCGGTGGCCTCGTCCACAGGGAGGTCCGGGATGATCAGCCCCGCCACGCCGTGCGATGCGGCCTCGGTCATGAACTCCGCCGCACCATGGGCGATTACGGTGTTGAAGTAGGTCATCACCACCACGGGCGGACCATCGCGCAGGTCGTCGGCGATGGCCAGGACATCCGATGGGCGGATGCCCGCATCCAGTGCCGCCTGGCCGGCCGCCTGGATGGTGGGGCCATCCGCCAAGGGGTCGGAGAACGGGATGCCCAGCTCGATGATGTCGGCGTGGCGCGCGAGCAGCCGCGCATGGCGCCGGCTGGCGTCGAGATCCGGGTAGCCGCCCATCACATACGGGACGAAGAGCGGCCGGCCGGCCTCGCGGAAGACGCGCTCGAGGCGCGCGGCGCCGGTGTCAGGCACTGGCGTCGATCCCCAGGGCCGCACCGGCCTGGTCCACGTCCTTGTCACCGCGCCCCGACAGGCACACCAGTACGGGGCCGGCGCCACGCATATCCGATGCGCAGTCGCGCACATGGGCCAGCGCATGGGATGTCTCGAGGGCGGGGATGAGGCCCTCCATGCGCGAGCACTCGAGAAAGGCCGAGAGCGCTGCCGCATCGGTGGCATTCACGTAGCGCACCCTCCCGATGTCGCGCAGGTGGGAGTGCTCGGGGCCGACGCCCGGGTAATCCAGGCCCGCCGACACCGAATGCGCCTCGGCCACCTGCCCGTCGTCGTCCTGGAGCAGGTACGAGTACGAGCCATGCAGCACGCCCGGCCGGCCGAGGGCCAGCGACGCCCCGTGACGTCCCGCGGGGCCCTCGCCCCCGGCCTCCACGCCAACGAGCGCAACGTCCGGGTCGTCGAGGAACCCGCGGAAGGTTCCGATGGCATTGGAGCCGCCCCCGACGCAGGCCACGACGGTGCCCGGCAGCCCGCCCGTCTCCTCGAGCATCTGGGCGCGTGCCTCGATGCCGATGACCGACTGGAACTCAGCGACGATCTCCGGGTACGGGGCCGGGCCCACCGCGGATCCGATGATGTAGTGGGTGGTGTCCACGTTGGTCACCCAGTCGCGGATGGCCTCGCTGGTGGCGTCCTTCAGCGTGCCGCTGCCGGAATCCACGGGCATCACCTCGGCGCCCAGCATGCGCATGCGGATCACGTTAAGGCGCTGGCGCTGCATGTCGGTGCGGCCCATGTACACGCGGCAGCCAAGCCCCACCAGCGCGGAGGCCGTGGCCGTGGCCACCCCGTGCTGTCCGGCACCGGTCTCGGCGATGATCCGCTGCTTGCCCATGCGGCGCGCGAGCAGCACCTGGCCGAGCGCGTTGTTGATCTTGTGGGCGCCCGTGTGGCAGAGGTCCTCGCGCTTGAACCACAGGCCGTCATCGAGCCCCCAGGCCTCCTCCAGGCGGCGGGCGCGGTAGAGCGGGGTGGGCCGGCCCACGTAGTGCCCGAGCAGCACTCCCAACTCGCTGCGGAAGTCCGGGTCGTCGCGGTAGCGCTCGTAGGCATCGGTGAGCTCGTCCAGCGCGCCGATGACCGTCTCGGGTACGTACCGGCCACCGTATGGCCCGAACCTCATGTTGACGCTCATGCCGCCTCCTCCATGGCCGCCGCGTGGGCTGCCTGCGCGAATGCGCGCACGCGCGCGGGATCCTTGCGCCCCGGAGCCGTGCCCTCCACCCCGCTGGACACGTCGAGGACGAATGGCCGCAGGCGGCGAACGGCGTCACCCACCACCTCGGGCGTGAGGCCGCCGGCGAGGGCGAAGGGCCGGGCCGGGCGGTGGCGCTCCAGCAGCCCCCAGTCGGCACGCACGCCCGTGCCCCCGTGGGCCCCGGGCACCGCGGCGTCGAACAGCACCAGGTCGCACTCCGCGGCGTCCGCGCGCGCGATCGACTGCTCGTCACGGAGGGGCACCGCGAGGGTGACCGGCACGCCTGCCGCGGCGGCGAGTGGGCGCGGGTCGTCCACGCCGTGCACCTGGATGCGCGTGAGGCGGCAAGCATCCACCGCCCGCGCCACCGCATCGGCCGACGGCTGCACGAACACCCCGACGCGCTCGGTGCCCTGCGGCACCTCGCACATGACCGCCCGTGCATCATCCGTCCCGAGGGCCCGCGGGCCGTGCGGCGTCATCACGGCGCCGATGGCCCAGGCACCGGCTCCGACGCAGGCTTCCACGTCTGCAGGGTGCGTCACCCCGCAGAACTTGATCCTCGGCTCGCGCAACACGGATGGCAGAGTAGTCCGGCGGGAGCCGATCGCGCGATACACTCCCGGAGATGCCGTGCGTGCCGTTCATTTCCGCGACGAGGGGACTCGACGATGGCGAGCCTTCCCAACATCCGTCGCACGTCCAAGCGCGGGACGTCCGCGCTGATCGCCCCTGAGCGCGACCGGCCCGACGTCCAGCGCCTCGAGGCCCATGGCCTCACCTGGCTGAACATCGAGGAGCCAACCGAGGCGGAGACCGCCTGGCTGGCCGAGCACCACGACTTCCACCCGCTGGACCTCGAGGACGTGCTGTCGCGGCGCCGGCAGCGCTCGAAGATCGACGAGTACGACGGCTACGTATTCCTGGTGCTGCACTTCCCCCGGTTCGACAAGCGGACCGGGCGGCTGCAGGCCACCGAACTGAACGTGTTCATCGGCCCGGGCCTGCTCATCACCATCCCCAAGGAGCCGCTGAAGCCGATCTCCGCGCTCTGGTCGC